>QHXC01000277.1 GCA_003222815.1 Acidobacteriota bacterium
GCCCCGTTGGAACAGGGGCCAGCCTGCCCAGACCGCAACTGGCGTCGCCAGCAGTAACTGGATGAAAGGCAGCCTTTCCGTCATGCCCAGAAAAAGGACCGGGACACTCAATACCACACCAATCCAGAAGCGGCGCGTCATATCCGCGAGTTCTGGATTTTCTTCTTCCCCAGCCGTGACCATCTCCGGTTCCAGCGCCATGCCACATATGGGACAGGCGCCAGGTCCGGCCTGGCGAATTTGGGGATGCATCGGACAGGTGTAGACGGCTTTGGAGATTTCGGATTGCGGATTGCGGATTGCGGATTGCGAGGACACTAGAAATTGGTCGGGATTGGCGCGAAAGCGCTCCACGCAACGCCGACTGCAAAAGTAATAGGTACGGCCCTTGTATTTGTGGCTGCCGGCGGCAGTTTCCGGCATGACCTTCATTTTGCAGACCGGATCCGTTTCAAACACCGAAGACGAGGACGCACCGAGAGAACCGAGTTGAACGAGATCATCCATTCATTCTAGGCTTCGTAGGGATTCGGATTCTGGTACCGCTGTTTTGATTTTCGACGATACGCTCGGTAGACCACCCAGGAGATAGTCGCGAACATAATGTACGGAAGGAAGAGGAGAAGGAGGATGCCATAGGCGAAACTACTGGCAAGCATCTTTCCTTCCGGAGAGGATTCGAGCGCACTTCTGCACATGGCGCAGCCTTGCGCCCAACCCAAAGACTCCAGAGCGAGAAATGCGGCAATTGCCAGGATTATGGAACGGAGTTTTCGCATATTCACCGGACCGAGATTACATGACTTGCGGATCCCAAAGTCTCCGGAAACGTGAATGAGAACAGAATGATCGCCAATACGAGCGGAGCCAGTGTAATCATGATCAGGTTGATCCTCTCATAGCGCAGGTGCATGAAGATGGAGGCAATCAACAGGATCTTCGCCAGCGTTGTGCAAACCAGCAGCAAAGCCTTCAACCTCTCCGCAATTGGAGCGTAGCCGAGTCCCAGCGCGAGCATGGTCATCACCAGAAGCCAGAACCACGTCATCATATACGTCTTATAGGAAATCGCATTTACGTCGTGCTCGTGTGCCATCCTGCCCCCTGTTTTACTTTAGCGTCGGGCCCACCGGCCAGCTACTGTCGGTACACCGCCTTCGGCGGCCTCCTTGATTTGCATTTGGCCGGTCCCCCCACGCCTATAACAAATAGAAGAACGCGAAAACAAAAACCCAGACCACGTCGACAAAGTGCCAGTACAAACCGGCATTCTCAACGCCGTCGGCCGAATACTTGCCCATGGCCGCGCGCAAAGCGACGATCGCAAGAATAGTAACACCGCTGAAGACGTGAAACCCGTGGAATCCGGTAATTACAAAGAAAGCTGCCGCGAATTGCGGAACGCCCCAGGGGTTGTGCGTCAGCCGGGCGCCTTCGCGGATGAAGTGAGACCACTCGTAGGCCTGGCACCCCAGGAATATGAGACCGCCGGCGATGGTCAGCGCGAGGAAGCGAACGGCCAGTTTCGGTTGTCTGGCACGCGCAGCTCCAACAGCCATGGCCATGACGGCGCTGCTCGAGATCAGAGCGAAGGTCATGAACGTGATCAAGACCATGTTGAAGACTTCGGTCTGTTTAGGCCATTTCTGGCTGATCCCCCTCACGAAACCGTACGCAATCAAAAATCCGGCAAAAGTCAGAGCGTCGGAGATGATGAAGATCCACATCATGAACTTGCTCCAGCTTGTGCCGAACGGAGATTTTCCGCCGCCCCAATCTGAAGCCAGTACGCGTTGCTGTTCGGCTAAGGTCGCATCCATTAATTCTCTCCATTTACTTAGCGTGGGGCCCACCGGCCAAGCCCTAGTTGGTACACCGCCTTCGGCGGCCTCCTGGATAGCATTTGGCCGGTCCCCCCACGCCATTTACTTAGCGTGGGGCCCACCGGCCAAGCCCTAGTTGGTACACCGCCTTCGGCGGCCTCCTGGATAGCATTTGGCCGGTCCCCCCACGCCATTTACTTAGCGTGGGGCCCACCGGCCAAGCCCTAGTTGGTACACCGCCTTCGGCGGCCTCCTGGATAGCGCCAGTAGGTAGCGCACAGCTTCAACGGCTCGTGGTTGAAAACGGTCAACCGATTCCTCATGGCCTTAAATAGAACGAAGCCGAGGCCGGCAATTCCTCCCAAAAGATGAAGACCATGAAGGCCGGTCAGAACATAGAAGAATGAACTCTGAAGGGTCGATGGGAGATAGACACCGGCGTGCACGAGTTGACGCCAGGCGGCGAGTTGACCGGCGATGAAAATCAAACCCAGCACCCCACTCAGCGCAAGCCACGCCTTCATCGCCTGAAGCTGATTTTTGCGAACAGCTCCTTTCGACAGCTCGATCGTAAGGCTGCTCAAAACCAGCACGGCCGTGTTTGGCCATAACAGTGAAGGCAATGCGATGTTTTGCCACGTCGGTAAACCGCGGAGCACGATGTATGCGCTGCTCAGTCCGGCGAAAAGCATAATGATGGCGGTCAAAAGAATCCAAAGGCCGAGTTGGCCCTTGGAGATGGGAAACGAGCCGCCAAAGTCCCCCGCACCACCGTCACCGCCATCGCCGCCAGGCAAAACGGGTGGTGGTGGAACTATTCGTCGATTTCGTTTCTCTTCACTGATGACAGGCATAGTTGAAAATCCGAAATCCTCTTCAGTGCGCCACAACCGTTGCCGGCACGGTCTGCGGTATGAAATCTTCCTTCTCACCCGGAACGCTGTAATCGAACGGCCAGCGGTGGACCGTCGGCAGCTCATCTCCAAAGTTACCATGTCCCGGCGGAGAGGGCACGGTCCACTCCAGCGTGGTTGCATGCCAGGGATTCCGCTCGGTCATGCGTTTGCCCAGGAAAATGCTCCAGTAAAAGTTGAACAGGAAGATCAATTGAGCTGCGCCGAGGATGAAGGCGGCGACGGTGATGAATTCATTCAAAGGCTGTTGCGGCTTCAGAAAGTCGTATTGGGTAGGATCATAGATACGGCGCATTTGACCGCCGATGCCCAGAATGTGCATCGGGAAAAACACGGAATAGACACCGATGAAGCTCACCCAGAAATGGATTTTTCCGAGCGTCATATTCATGGACCGCCCGAATATTTTGGGGAACCAATAGTAGACGCCGCCAAATGCTGCAAAGAGCGGAGCGATGGCCATCACGAGATGGAAATGAGCCACGACGAAGTACGTATCCTGAAGCTGGATGTCGGCGGCTGAAGTTCCCAGGAAGATGCCGCTTATTCCGCCGCTCACGAACAACGAAACGAACGCAATGGCAAACAAGGCGGGTACGGTAAATCGAATACGGGCCCCCCACACCGTGCCGATCCAGTTGAACGTTTTGATCGCCGATGGAACGGCAATAAGCAACGTGGTCAGTGTAAATACCGAGCCCAGGAACGGGTTCATCCCGCTGACGAACATGTGGTGGCCCCACACGATGAAGCTCAGAGCCGCGATCGCAACCATCGAATAAACCATCATGCGATAGCTGAAGATCGGCTTGCGGCAGAATGTCGAAAGGATGTCCGACGCCATGCCCATCGCGGGCAGGATCACGATGTAAACCTCAGGATGGCCGAAGAACCAGAACAAATGCTGCCACAACAGCGGGTGACCGCCGGAATGGTCCATCAGCGGCACCTGGTTCATGATGATGCCTGCCGGCACAAAGAAGCTCGTCCCGCCAACTCTGTCGAATAGCAGCAGAATGCCCGCGGCCAGCAGCACTGGAAAAGCCAGCAGGCCGAGGATCGAGGTAACCAGCAGGGACCACTGCGTCAACGGCAGCCGCATCATGGACATGCCTTTGGTTCTCAGCGTGAGAATCGTTGTGATGTAGTTGAGACCGCCCATCAACCCCGATACGCTGAATAGAGCGATGGCCGTGATCCACAACGTCATGCCGGTGCCTTGTCCCGGCCCGGCGGCAGGAATCGCATTTAACGGCGCGTAAGCGGTCCAACCTCCAAGCGGAGCGCCGCCTTCAACAAACAAGGCGGAAAAAATCACGATGCAGGAGAGCAGGAAAACCCAGTACGAAAGCGCATTCAGGAACGGAAACGCCATGTCACGCGCGCCGACCTGGAGCGGAATGAGGAAATTGCCAAACCCGCCGGTGAGAACCGCTGTGAAAAGAAAGAACACCATGATCGTGCCGTGCATGGTAACGAGCGAGACATAGAACTCCGGCTTCATGACGCCGCCCGCAAACGCATCCGGCATGATCTTTGCCATCGTCGGCGATAACAGCGACGGCCATGCGAGCTGGTAGCGCATCAGCATCGACAGAGTTCCCCCCACGACCGCCATGGCCATCGCCGTGATCATGTACTGAATACCGATGATCTTATGGTCCGTGCTAAACACATACTTTCGCCAAAAGCCCAATTGCGGATGGGCATGTTCGGCGGTGTGTGGTTCGTGCATGATGACTCTCCCCTCCTACTGCTCGGCAGCTTTTTGCTGGAGCCACTTGTTGAAGTTCTCTTGCGAATCGTCGATGGTCAAAAACCCTCTCATCCGGTAGTGTGCGAGGCCGCACAGTTCAGCGCAGGCAATTTCATAGGCCCCAGGCCTGTTGGGAGTAAACCAGACCTCGATCGCCATTCCTGGCACGGCGTCCTGCTTGACCCTCAGATTCGGCAGAAAGAAACTGTGGATGACGTCCTTCGAGCGGATTCGAACTTTCACCGGCCGGCCCGCCAGAACGTGCATCTCGCCGACGGTAACGATGTCGTCCTTTGCGGGAGGGTCGGATCGGTCAAGGCCGATATTGTTTGCAGACGTGATCATTTTGGGATCGGTTCGACCAAACGCACCGTCAGGACCTGGATAGTGGAAATTCCAGGAGAACTGTTCACCCGTGACCTGGATGACGAGGGCGTCTGCAGGTGCATCGACAAAATATATCGATGCCCATACGCGCTGGCCCATAAAGACAAGGATCGTGAGAATGACCGCGGTCGAAATCAGCAAGATCGCTTCGGCCTTCGGATTGTCGTGCCAGTAGCTGGCGCGCTCGTTTCCGCTTTGGCCATAGCGCGCAACGAAGAATCCAAGCATTCCCTGGACAATGATGAAGACGATGCCGCTAACCACCAACACCGTGCTGAAAAGGCTATCGATGCTGCCGCCGTGAACCGACGCCAGAACCGGAAACCAGTACGGCTTTGCGACAAACAAATACAGTGAAGCAACGATGAGAATAAGCAGCAGGGCCGCCAGTACAACCCCGCTCACAGTAACTCGCCCCGCCCACTGCCATCGGCCATGTGAATTTCCTCCTGGAAGGATAGACACCAACGTTAAGCAAGCAACCGAAAAATCTAACAAAGATGGGAGGTGGACGCCACTAGGAATTTCGGGACGGCGAAAATTCGAATTTTCCCTCCATGCCGAAACTTATTCCCCTCCTCAGCAGAGGGCATCTACATACTTGGCTCACCAGCCTTCCCAATATAAGCAATCCGCCATCGCCGATCACTAATATCGAACAAAAATACGCAACAGCCTCAGCGATCGCTTTGGCTGATCGCACATGGCTGTTAGACATTGGGAATCCGGCGTTGCTGATTGCTGATCTTCCGTGACTTGGTTAGCCAAGTATGTTGTTACCTCAGCAGAGGAGGGGAGGCTGCCCCATCAAGAAAATGCTGCGAAGCGACCGCAGACGGTGTGGTCATACCACAGATCAGTTCTCTTGAAACCACACCAAGAAACTGCGCCGTACGAAGACAAAGGACTTATGGCGCAGTTTGTTGAACGGAGATTTCGATTTCCGGACCCGCGGTGTTCAGCGCAGAACTGATGAGACATGCTCAGTGTCCGCTTCGACGTGTTCCCGGAAAGGTCAGATTTTGACTTCCCAGGCCCCGCGGTTGCGAGTGCCCACACGCAGGAGACGTCGACGCCCATGAAGGATCATGTCGCCAACGACGGCGTTCGGAAGTCCGTTGCTAAAGTCGGCCCACTTGTCGCCGGAGTTTTGCGTGCGATACACACCGTGGTCGGTAGCGGCAAAGACGCTTTGTAGATTCTGCGGATCGACAACGATGGCGTTTACGGGTATGTCCGGTAAATTGCCGCTGCGATCTTTCCAGGTTTTTCCCCCGTCCATCGAGCGGAAAACATGCCCCCCGCCAAAGGCCGAGCAGCTTGCCCACACAATTTTGTTTGGCGTTCCGGGAACGACGATGTCACTGATAAACCCGTCTCGAGGGCTGGCCAGCGAAGTAACTGTACTATCCGTCCAGCCGCCCCCGGCCCGTTTGATTCGGACGATTTGTCCTCGTTCGGTCCCCACGAAGATCGTGTCTCGGCTAAAGATGACTACAGCGGAAGCCTTTTCACCGCCGCCGCCAAAGTCGACCTCCTCCCAATTGTTTCCCTTGTCATCGGATACCCAAAGCGTGACGCCTGCTTTGGTGACGATGTTTCCGCTCACATCCATGGGTGGATAGAACAAGGCGTCGTAGTCATCCGAAGCAGGTGGTGATACTTCAACCCAATCAAACGCCTTTGGTCCAAGCGCGGCGGCGCGTTCAATCCAGATCCCATAGTAGGAGTGGTAGCAGAGTTTGTGTCCGTCGTCGGCGCCACAGTCCCCACCATCCCCGAGGGCAATCTGGTTCCAGGAACTGTTCGTGGCATTGCCCAATGTTCCATTGTCCTGCGTTCCGCCGATTACCCACTCATCCTGACTCTCGAGGTGAATGATGAATTCGAACTCCGTAATGCTGAGTCCCGGATTGAGCGACTTCCAGTTCGTGCCGCCATTCGGAGATCGGAACACACCACCGTCGTTGCACGCGTAAAGGACGTTGGGGTCGGAAGGATCAAACGCAAGGTGGTGTTGATCCGGATGAATCGAGTCGCCGGTGTTTCGA
>QHXC01000278.1 GCA_003222815.1 Acidobacteriota bacterium
CCTTGAGTCCAAAACGAATCGTGCAGGCGTCCGGCAACGCGGATGAAAGGAGATCTATGAAAAGAGTGTTTGCCGCAGCAATGCTGCTGTGCTGTGTTTTCTTCTCGAACGCATTTGCGCAAACAACGAATGCGACACTTGGCGGAACCGTATCCGACGCCTCGCGGGCTTTGATACCCGGCGTGACGATCACGGCGACGAATACGCAGACGGGAATCGTCAACACGGTTATTACCAACGAAACCGGAGCCTACCAATTTGCGTCGCTTCAGACCGGAATTTATAAGGTCACGGCGGAACTGGCGGGGTTTCAAACGCAGACTTACAACGATGTCATGTTGGGAGTAGCGCAGCAGGTGCGGTTGAACTTTACGCTGCAAGTGGGCACGCAGACGCAAACGGTAGAAGTCAATGTCGCGGCGGATACGTTGATTGCAACCACCTCATCTTCCGTCGGCGCGGTACTCCCCGAATACAAGCTGCGGGATCTGCCGCTTGCGACACGTAATGCGCTTGACCTGGTTTCGACAACGGCAGCAACCCAGGGAGGCAGCTTTGCCGGAGCGAGAACTGTGGCCGTCAACACTGTCCGGGATGGCGTGCCGGTGAGCGACGGACGCTACGACGTCGGCGTTTCCGCCTCGACGTATGTGAGTCCCGATCTCGTCGAGGAAGTTCGTGTCATTGTCGCGCCAGCCGATGCGGAGATGGGGCGTGGCTCGGGGCAGGTTCAAATGGCCACGCGGTCGGGAACGAATCAGTTTCGCGGCAGTGTTTTCTGGACCAACCGGAACTCGGCGCTGAGCGCAAATTCGTGGGGGAACAACTTTAACGGTGCGGATAAGGATTACAAGAACGGAAATCAGTTTGGAGCACGACTGGGCGGGCCATTTATCAAAAACAAGACATTCTTCTTTTTCCTTTTCGAAGGGCAGCGCTACGTCACCAAACAGCAATTTACGGGCGCTGTACTCACGCGCGAGGCGCGGCAGGGCATCTTTAGATTTTTCCCTGGCGCGCAAAACGGCAACGTTCTATCGAACAACCCGACGGTCGACAAATTCGGCAATCCCGTTAAGCCTGTTGACGCCACCGGAGACCTTCAGTCGGTTAATGTGTTTGGCAGGGATCCCAATAGGCTTGGAATGGATTCTTCAGGATGTGTTCAGCGGTTGATTCAACGAATGCCGCCGCCAAATGACTTCACCAATTGTGGTCCCGCCTTCAACCCGACAGGTACCACAGCCCAACGGGCGCTTGCGCCGTCATGCGATGGCTTAAACGTGGCAGGTCACCGCTGGCTCAGGCGAGTCCAGGGTCAAGACACTTCGGTGGGAGATGGGCAGGATACGAATCGCGACCAGTACAACGCCCGCATCGATCATAACTTCAATTCGAGCCACAAGCTCACGTTCAGCGGAACCAAGGAAAAAGACTGGTCAATGACAACGCAAACCGGCATCGCCAATTGGCCAGGCGGATATGACGGGTCGGTAAAACGCGATCCCATTTTCTATTCGGCGTCATTGGTTTCCACTTTGACACCGACCATCCTGAATGAATTCCGCTTCGGAATGCGCAGAAATAAGCATTTCACTTGGAATGCTATTCAGCGGCCGGATGCAATCGGCGACGAGGCAAGGAAGAGCCTTCCGAGCAAGAACGGAGAACTGTTTTTCCCGACACACATCCTGTTCGCGGATAACTTCGTCCAGGCAGGTCAGACCCGCGGACAGACTAGCCCGGTGTTCGCATTCACAGATAGCTTGAGCTGGACTCAAGGCAAACACGCGTTCAAGACGGGTGCTGAAATTCGTTTCACGTCATCACGCGGCTACAACTTTGGAGACGATCCAAAATTGCTGTTCGCAACCGTTACGATGGTGGACCCGAACGTGGGTGTACCGAACGTGGCCGTGAAGGGAATATCCAGTATTCAGGGTCTGTCGGGCCGCAATGTGACGACAGCGGAGCAACTCCTCATCGACCTGGCCGGTTCGGTGTCCAACGTCACTCGGAATTTCTATATCCAGAAGCCGGCCGATCAGCAGTTCACTGGATTGGTCCAAACCCCTAGGGACTATCATCAGAATGAATGGGGCGCCTTTTTCAAAGATGACTGGAAGATCCGTCCGGATCTCACCCTCAATCTGGGTCTAAGATACGATTTCTACGGCGTGCCTTGGGAAAAGAGTGGTCTGCAGGCGTTTCCAATTGGCGGCAACAAAGGATTATTTGGCATTTCGGGAACGGACCTCAGCGCCCTATGGAATCCATACGCGACAGGTGGGTCGTTAACAAAACTCGAATTCACGGGCAAGAATTCGCCGAATCAAAAAACCAAATGGTACAACAACGACTGGAACAACTTTTCTCCCGCCGTGGGTTTCAGTTGGTCGCTGCCTTGGTGGGGAAAGGACAAGACGATCCTGCGCGCAGGTTATGGGATGAGCTATCCCGGTGGGGCCAACTTTAATGCAGGTTGGAATTTCATCAATCCTTCATCTCAGAGCATTTCCCAAAATTTCACGAGGCTCGGATTCGGAGCTCAATACTTCAATTTAACAACCATTCCTCTTCCCGTGCCCCTGCCGACCGATGCGCCTCTCGCTGTGGAACCTTTAACGCAACGTTCTGCCGCCCTGCGCGCATCGGACGAAAATCGAGTGACTCCCTACATTCAGAACTGGAACCTGGAAATCCAACGTTCGCTGGCATCGAACCTGACGCTGGAGGCTCGTTATATCGGCAGCAAGGGGACGAAGCTTCTCGGCGGAATTCCTCTCAACGATGTGAACATTTTCGAAAACGGAATTCTCGACGCATTTATCACGACCCGGCAAGGAGGCAACGCCAAGCTGTTCGACGACATGTTGGGAGGACTCAATATCCCTGGCGCTGGCGTGGTGAACGGCACGACCGTGACGGGATCGGCGGCGCTGCGAGCGTACTCGTCCACGCGAGCGTTTATTGCGGACGGAGATGTCGGCCAACTGGCGAATTTCCTGAACATGTCCTCGAATATCACCGGCCAGGGTGGCGGACTTCTCCGCAATAGCAAATTGTTTCCGGAGAATTTCATTGTGGTCAATCCGCAGTTCATGTCGGTGAGAATGGATGGCAATCCCGGAAATTCCACCTATCATGCGATGAACCTTCAGGTCACAAAACGTCTGTCGAGCGGCTTCACCAATCAGACGTCATACACCTGGAGCAAGACATTGGGAGAAAACAACGATGACGGGAGCACCATGTATCTGAACCCAAGGCGACGCTCGCTCAACAAGACGCTGGTGGAGTTCCATCGCGCGCATTCGATTCGCAGCAACGGGTCCTACGAGTTGCCGTTCGGGCCGAACCGGCCTTTCCTTACCAACGGCCCGGGCTGGCTGACGCGGCTCGTTGAACAGTGGCAGTTGGGAGGAATTTTCAACTGGACTTCGGGAGCGCCGCTAACCATTACGGCGAGCACTTCTTCGTTTGTACAAAATGTCAACAACACGCCAGTCCTTCTGGGGAACTTCCCGAAGAACATCGGGAAGGTCACGCCTTTGGCCAATGGCGCTACATACTTCCCCGGGCTGCAGCAGGTTACAGATCCCGGAATTCGCGATGTCACCAAGCAGCAGGGACTCGATACGCGTTTCGGCAACCGTGCGATTGCCGATGCTCAGGGTAACTTGATTCTCGTCAACCCGGCCCCCGGACAACTCGGCACGCTTGGGCGGGCATGGATCGAAGGCCCGTCACATATCGGCCTGGATTTCAATCTGATCAAGCGCGTGAGGATTGCCGAAAGTAAGACGTTTGAAGTACGCATCGACGTCGTGAACATCTTAAACACCCCGCGGTGGAACGATCCGATTTCGTTGGATATCAACAATCAGAACTTCGGTAAGATGACGGCGTCCGATCCAACGGGCTCGTTTCAACAGTTGGACACGGTAACCGGCGCGAGAACATTTACCATCAATGCTCGCGTGAATTTCTGAGGCGCGGGCCTATTCGACTTTTTGTGCGAAGCGCCGTAGGACACACCGAAAGAATGACCATTGCGTATCCAGAACCGCGCAGCTATCCCGGTAATCTCGGCTTGCTGTTCGCCGA
>QHXC01000279.1 GCA_003222815.1 Acidobacteriota bacterium
CCATCGCGTAATCCGCGCAATCCGCGGCTAAGAACTTCGACTTTGACGTGGCCCTGCTGTCCATGACCGGAAGCTGGACAAGACTTACCGAATAAATTAGCCTGAGTCTGCAGTTCTCGCGGAGGTGCGGATGCGCACATCAATAATTCTCCTTTTTCTTCTTGGAGCGGCCTGCTCTGTGCAGCAGCCGCCCGACCCGGCGGCGAACGCAGGCTCTCGTTCGAACGTTCCTTACAAAAAGCTGGATCTCACGTACGACAAGCCGGTCGTCGGGGCCGAGGTTCGTGTGGCGGCTGCGGATCTGCCTGCGGGAAAGACGGCCGAGCTTCAATGGGGCACGGTAGCCGGCGGCTGGGTCGTCGAAGACTACTATCATTTCAAAGGAAAGAAATACACGGAAACCACGTCATCGCTCGGTAAATTCAATATCGATTCCAATGGCCGTCTCGACGCGCGCTTCGCAATTCCCGAAGATTACGGTGGAGTACATGAGGTGACGGCCCTCATCGATGGCGGACCGGTCGCACAAAACGGCATTGAAGTGACGCAGAGCTTCCAGATGAGTCCGGCTTCCGGGCCGATTGGAACACCCATTGAGCTTAGGGTCAGAGGTCTCGGCTGGCGAACAATGGAGAGCACATGGGTCGTCAACTGGGACAACCATGCCGTGGGTTTTGTGTCTGCAGCCGGAACGCGCGGATCGGCTGTAGCGCGTTTTCGGGCCGCAGGGCCGGCCGGCGATCACCCGGTGAAAGTCTATTCGGGATATCAGGCTCAAAGTTATTTGAACTACGAGCAGGCGCCAACTGCGTATCTGCCGCGGCCCGAGTTCACATTTCGTATCACAGCCGGCCGCACGGCAGCCCCGGCTGGCTATATCGAGCCATATCCGCCGCAGCCGGTGCCGGAAACCGAGGTGCAAATTGCGAATGCCAGGCTGGTCCTTAGCCCGACGCAGGGCCCCGTCGGAACGCGCGCGATGCTGCGGGGTGAGGGTTTCGCCGGTGTTGGAGCTCTCCAACTCGTGTGGCAAACTTTCGCGGGTAGCCGCGTCAGTGGCAATGGATTCGAGCCACGAGAAAGCGTCATCGCCGAAGTAAAAGTTGGAAGCAATGGCCAGATCGAATTCCCGGTTATCATTCCCGAGGATCTAGGCGGATTGCACGGACTCGCGCTACGCAACGGCGAAAAGACGGTCGCGCTCGCTCACTTTGTCATCGAGACCAGTATCGTCAGCATGACTCCTGCTTCAGGACCGGTTGGAACACCCATCACGATCCACCTTAAAGGCGTCGGCTGGACCGACTACGACAACATTTATGTGGCCACGTACGATAACGCGTACATGGGATACGTGTGCGGCTTCAACAGTCATGGCGACGTGGTTATGAACTTCACCGCATCGGGCGCTCCCGGCGAGCATTTGATCGACCTGTTTCCAGGTATCTATCAAGGACCTTCCACCGAACCACAACTGCTTTACCGGCAGCCGCAGCTCACCTATGCCGAGGATCATCCGGGTAACAAGATTCCAGCTTTGCATTTCAAATTTGAAGTGACCCCAGGCGAACGTCGTAGAGAAGGCCCGGCCGTTACAACGAACTGAGGAACTGAAGGAATGTGGGGCAAGTCTTATTCGATTCCTTCTGGGGCATTCAATTTTTTAATTAACATGAATCTGGACGAAAGCCTTCGATTCGGGTAATCTTCACTTCCATGAATAAAGTCTCTCGAATTTTCGCAATGTCGGCAGCCGTGGTGATGATTGCGATTCTCGCTGCGGCCCTACCCATTCCAGGCCTGGCCCAACATGGCGGGGAACGGCTGATCCTGTCGGGAGATCTCGCCTACTTCTTCGGCCCCGGCAAGCCCCTCAACTGCACGCTGAACAACCGGTACAAGAGAGGTGATCCGGTCGGATTCCGCATGACCGCAGTCGACCCCGCGACCGGAAAGCGAGATCGCGCGACCCAACTCGTCGTGCACCTGACCTACGGCGGCAAGACCATGGATCTTCCGATGCGCGACCGTCAGACGGCACAGCAGCCGGAACGCGAGTTCTGGGTGCTCAAGTGGGTTGTGCCCGCTGACGCACCCATCGGCATTGTGCGCTACTCCGTGACAGCGAAAGACCCGCAGGGCCGCACCGGCGAATGGAAGCCGTTCGATGTCGAGGCGTCCCAGCTTACGATCGTCGAGTAACGACGCAAATATCTCGGGTGGGTGCCGGCACGCGCTAACATTTTCGTCTACCTTTAATCTGACCAATGCTCAATTCCCAATGCTCAATTCCCATCCGATGAGAATTGGGAATTGAGAATTGAGCATTGGTCAGAACTTGTCTTCAGTCTTTTCTGGCATACGTTACCGTAATTCTGAAATGCAGTAGTAAGTTTCTAGGAAGGACAGACAGGCAATCTTGGACCCTATCTTCACCCGGAGGTTTTGAGAATTGGAAACCATGGTTCCTGACACGACGCGCGCGCTGCTGCGCCACATTGTAGCGACGCTGGCCTATCGCGCAGCAAAGGTGCTGCGCGACGCACCGCCTGGCTTTGCTGAATTCTCGAATGGAACCAAGACACGCGTCCCGGTAGAGATCCTCGCACATATGGCAGACCTGATGGGCTGGGCTGTGCGGGCTGCTCAGGGCGAGTATCTGTGGCGTGCAGATGGGAGCCGCGACTGGGACGTCGAATTGCGTCGATTCTTCGATGGCCTTGCCCAGCTGGATCGGTTCCTTGCATCCGATGCGCCGTTTGGCCATTCCCCGGAAATGCTCATCCAAGGACCATTGGCGGACGCGTTCACGCACGTCGGCCAGCTTGCGATCCTCCGTGGAGCTGCGGGTGCGCCAGTTCGCCCTGAGAGTTACGCTCGGGCAGAAATTGTGGCTGGCCGTGTGGGATTGGAGCAAGCGCCGCCCGGGCGTGAATTCGACGGAGACGCCAGCGCACGCCAATGAACAGCTGCCCGTCCAGAGTTATTGATCTCGGCCGCCACGTCCTCGTCCACCGCCGCCGCCCGGCGTGGCTGCCGGAGGCGGCTGGGTGGGCGTAAGCGGGGGCTGGGGTCCAAGAACCTTCGTGAGTGCCGTATAGGCGCACATCTCGTCCATGTTGCCGCCGCCCACGCCGATCGCACCAATCAGCTGATCTTCCACGACGATCGGCAGACCACCTCCGACGAAGTAATAAGCGAGGCCGGAGGCCTGACCGAGGTTCAATCGAATCACCCGTCCATCCACGGTATTGAAGCGTTGCGCGACCGCGCTCGACGGTGTCCGCGCGTACAGCGCGGTCTTCGCCTTAAGTAAGGCAGTCTCGACGCCGATCGGCAATTGTCCATCCATTACATGGGCATCGACGATATCGCCGCTTGGCGCAAGGACGAAAATGGAGTATGACGCGTTGCTCGCCCTTCCGAACTCCACGCACGCGTCGACAATCGCCCGCGCCGTAGCTGCGTTGATCTGCGTCTTCGTCAAGGTTCTCTTGGCGGCGTCGCCCGAGAGCGTCACCTTGTCCAAGGAAACCGGAGTGGCCCCCTGAGCCCACCCATCGGCCGCCACAAACGCGAATGCCGCGAACAACACGCTAGTGCTTATCCCAACAACCCAAACTTTTTTCATCATGCTCTTCCTTCTCAATGGCCGTGCCCGCACGGCCGAATCGGTACGAAATTCAGGCGAAACTGATCTTTATACGTGGCGCCGGTATTGTCAACTTGAGTCGCCTACTGCTCGTCGCCAGGTGACCGGCACATCTCGAGATGCGAAGGATTGCTTGAACGCCCGCCGAGTTGCGAGTGTTCGCGTTCTGTGATGCAGACCCCTTGTCACGCATCCACTGGATCCAGTGCGTCCTGATTTATCTGCCACCACGCGGCGGACCGCCTGGACCGGTCCCAGCGCCTCCAGCACCGGCGCCACCGCCACGGCCGGCGCCAGCGAGCGGGGGGACTGGGTACACGCCCATACCGTGGTACGCGTTGGAGTAGATCATTTGATAACGAATCCCGTTCCCGTCCTTGTCAACCCATCCCATCGACTGCTGAAACAAGCCCGGTTCCGGGTATCCTTTGGGCACCGTGCCCTCCACAATATAGAGCTTGTTTTCATGCATCGCGATATAGGCGAAGGTGCGGGACTGATCGGCGTTGTTGGTCAGTTGTATGAAGTGTCCTTCAACCATGTCCTGCCATTCCCAAGCCAGACTTGTCAGCTTGGCGTCCCGCTGAAGGAGCTTGAACGTCGCATACACGATCGCCCCTCGCTCATCCGATGCCTTGTTGTTCGAGGCCACGGTAATCGACAACGGTTATCGAGTAATGCTCGCGGCCCCTGTCCGCGCTGTACACACGCGCCGGAAGGATGTAGTCCAATTGCGACTTCCAGGTAGCCTCCGTCACCTTGGGCTGGCCCGGAAAGTTCACCTTGAAGCCATCTTGCGTGTTGACGTACTGCTCCCATTCCTGGGCGACTGCGGTTCCCGACACCGACAGCACCAACGCGAAAATTAATGCGGCCATGCGCATGACGTATCCCTCCTTTGCGGATACACAATACTGCCAAAAACGGCTCGGCGTGTCGTGAATTCTTCTTGCTGCCGCTGACAGCCGGATCCTCAACCGCCGGTATTTGGAAGCAAGCCGTGGTCACCCGATGGGTAAGCTGCGGAGCAGTTGAGACGACCGATTTTAACGCCGGTTTTCGGATTAACGATAACGTAGCCATTCTGAAAAACGTCATTTCGTGGATTTGTGCAAAGCCGCGTACCACGCATAGATTGATCAAGAGCACAATCTGACGGACAATGTTGCGCTGGGTGCCATGAGCTTCAACCAAGGGAGGCCGATCATGAAAACAATTGGGCTGTCTGCGATGCTACTCTGTTTCTGGGCCGCGCCTGGATTGACCCAAACGACGGAAGAGCTGGTCAACGACGGCAAGAACACGGAAAACGTCACCACCCAGAGCATGGGCTACGACCGAAAGAGTTACAGCCCGCTCAAGCAAATCAATAAATCCAATGTCAAGCGCCTCGTCCCCATCTGGAGCACGAGCCTCATGAATGACCAGGGTGAACTGGCAGCGCCGACGATTTACAACGGCGTCATGTATGTGATCAACGGCAGGTGGACCTTCGCCATCGACGTTGAAACCGGCAGGCAGCTCTGGCGCACGCAAGTCGAGCTCGAATCGGGGATCAAGCGTGCCGCTTTCCACAGAGGCGCGGCGACGATCTATAACGGCAAACTCTTTCGCGTGACGATTGACAACCACGTGCTCGCACTCGACATGAAGACCGGCAAACAACTCTGGAACCAGAAATTCGCCGACTCCGCAGATGGCTACTACGCTACGGGTGGGCCGATCATTGCCAACGGCGTGTTGATTTCCGGCGTGTCCGGTGGAGAGTCCACCACGCGCGGGTTCCTCGATGGCTGGGATCCGGACACCGGGAAGAAATTGTGGCGCCGATACACCATCCCAGCGCCCGGCGAGCCTGGTTCCGAGACCTGGCCCAAGAATAGCGACGCCTGGATGCAGGGCGGAGGGCCGACGTGGCGCTCCGGTTCCTACGATCCCCAACTCGATCTCGTCTATTGGGGAACGGGCAATGCCGAGCCATACGATCCCAGACCTCGCGAGGGTCTGGATAGCCTGTTCACGTCCAGCGTGCTCGCGATCCGGCCGAAAACGGGTGAGATTGTTTGTTATTTTCAATACACGCCCAACGATGTGTACGATGTCGATGGCACCGACGAGAATGTCCTCGCGGATATCCAGGTTGGTGGCCAGCTTCGGAAGGTGATGATTCAGACCAACAAGAACGGCTTCATGTATGTGCTGGACCGCACGAACTGCAAACTGATAGCCGCGCACCCATACGTCAAAGTCAATTGGGCCACGCATATCGACATGGCCACCGGTCGACCGGTGTTGACTGACGTATCCAAACGCTTTCTTGCCGGCGAAGAGGTCGAAATCTGGCCGTCGCGCGGCACAAACGCGGTGCCAATCGCGTTCGATCCGAACACGGGCCTCGTCTACGCGAGCACCTGGAACGTCGCGCGTATACAGCAGCTCGCACCCCCGAAGCCAACCGTCATTGGCGGGACCTCGACCGGCGTCAACAGCAGGATCCCGGAAACTAAGCCGGGTGATGTCTTCGGTCACCTCGTGGCGATCAACCCACTGACGGGCGAGAAGAAATGGGAGGTCCCGTTGACCGATCTGCCGAGTTCGGCCGGCATGCTGGCGACCGGCGGCGGGCTTGTATTCACCGGCAAATTGACGGGTGAGTTCATTGCTCTCGACAAGGACACAGGGAAAACGCTTTGGCAGTTCAAGACCGGCTCGAGCGTCAATTCCACGGCGATCACGTACACCCACAAAGGCCGCCAGTATGTGACCATTGCGTCGGGACTCGGCGGTATTCTTGCCACTCGCTATGCGGCCAGTAAAATGCCGACCGGCGGCTCGGTCTGGACGTTCGCGTTGATGCCCGAATGACTCTTAACTCAAAGTCGTAGCCCAAACTATTGTAGCCGCGGATTGCGCGGATTACGCGGCTGCTAGTTTTGTCGCGGAATTATGGTCCTTTGATATTCCGTCGATCGTGACTCCTGTCAATCATGTAGCCTATTACGCCCACAATGGCCGTCACGACCAGTACCCTGACAGCAACGGCAATGGCCAATTGCATCCTGATTCTCCGCCAGCGCTAAAAGGAACCACCGATGAAAGGCATCATGCGGCCAAAATAAATGACTCCAATCCACAGGAATATTGTCGACGCAGCGATAACCTTCGCTGTCGGCGGCGCGTCATCTCCCGGTCCCAAAGCCCAGGCCTCCTCGAACAACGTAAAGTAGAGTACGTTTGCTGCAGCGATCAACATTAAAACCACCTTCCAGTGCAAAGCGACATTTTGCGTGTACTGTTCGGGAATTGTAATAAAGAACAAAATGCCGGTGATGAGGTTGACGCCAAACCCCAAAATCCCCCACGGTAGCAACCGGTGCAAAGCAGCAAACGACACGTTTTTCATCACGCCCAGTATTCGCAGATTCACTACCAATACAACGCCCAACACGAGACTCAGCCCGATGAAATGAAGGGTCTCGTTCGCCGGCCATGCCCACGCCGTCGTATTGACGAACGTCGCAATTGATGCGCTCTTGAGCCATTCTGTATCGGAACCCACGGTTCCTTCCGTCCTTATCTCCGGATGGCGGATCTCACCACCCATGATCGCAGTTCTTGCCATGAGGCCGAACGTGATAATCGAAAGAAGGAAGACCGCTGTCAAGTTCCAGCGTGCCGGACGCGAGATCCGGCGAAACTGCCACAGTCCGAGCCAGGCCACGAAACCAGTGAGTTCCATAAACACGAGTGCCAGCAGTGCCGAGTCCTGGTGCGTTTCAATCAAAGCGTCTGACACGTCGGGACGACCCGTAATCGCCTGTTGGGCAGCTTTGCCACTCAAATACGTTGGAATCGCCAACAGAGCAATGAGGAAGAAAACGACGAGGCTGGCTCGCTTCAGGTTCTCGCTTTTTCCAACAATAGCGGCGAGGAACAAGCCTAACCCAATGAGAAAGCCGACGGTCGGAAAATGATTCAGCAGAAGGTGTAGATGTGTCAGATTTGCCAAATTCACGAGGGACCTCCAAACGAAACTCTTTTAGCGTCCGCCAGATGACACAACACCCGGACCTACATAAGCCAACAAGCGGCCAGCCGTGATCGCCCCCACCCAGCAGAGGATCGATGTGAATGCGAGAACCTTACCCTTTATCTCAATCGGTCTCTTATCCAAAAGAGGATCCCGAAAGGCGCCACGTTGAACAAGGCACACCCCTATCGCCATAGCGATGAAGGTCATCTTCGTGTAGAAGACCGGACTCACTGCCTTCGTTGTTGCGTCAATAATAAACAGTACGATCCCTGTCACGGTATTTAGCCAGAAGCCCGCCCACATGTATGGGAGAGTCTTTCGCAAACCTGTCAAGGGCACTTCGGATGCGCAACCGAGGATGCGCAAATCAACTAAGGCGCTGATGCCTGCCACGCATCCCATACCGACCGTGTGGAGAAAGAGAACGCTAGGGTATGCCAGGAGTGAATTGGATTCGCGTACCCATGTCGCGAGTCCACTCTGTTCAAGCCGGGCCAAAAAGTCCATCACCGAAAAATCTCCGGAAGGGCGGCGTCAATATACCCGAATGGAAGATTTTTGGAAATGGGGACGTAGCCCTATGTCCCCATTTTCGTCGTTTTAAGAAAATAGAGACATAGGGCTACGTCCCCATTTCCCCATCCGTTTGGCTTTGCACAAAAAGTCACTTACGGTTTCTGAACATCGCCGATTCGCATTCGCCGATCGCCAATGTCTAACAGCCATGTGCAATCAGCCAAAGCAATTGCTGAGGATATTGCACATCTTTGTTGCGTACCTGACGATTGGCGATGGCAGATTTCAAATCTAGCGTGGCCGTTGCCGACTTTTTGTGCAAAGCCCATCCGTTGGATTGACTTGTAGGCGTACCGGGTATACATTCAGCCCAAAATGTTTCCGGCGGAATAGCAGGAACTCGGATGATTACAATAAGAGAATCCGTGATCCCGCAGCCTTCGGCGCGAAGCCCCAAAATCAATAGAGGTGGTTGGTAGGGTCAGCGAAATAAAATTCGGGGGCAATGATTCGTCATGAAAACCAAGCAAAATTCCATTTTTTCACACCACATGGATCGGCGGCATTTCATGGCTGGTGCGCTAGGCGTCACCATGAGCGCGGCAGCGGGTTCCATAGCGGCAGCTGCGCAAAGGGGTACAGCGGCTGTGGCTCGTCGAGTGGACTTCCATCATCACTTTATTCCTCCCCGTCACCTTGAAGCCATCCTGGCGCAGCGGGAGAGCGGCCGCACACCACCCTGGAGCCCCGAGATGTCGATTGAGGAAATGGACAAAAATGGGATCGCCACGTCAATCGCCTCCCTCGTTCAGCCGGGCGTGTGGCTGGGCGGCATCGAAAATTCGCGCAGGCTGGCGCGCGATTGCAACGAGTACGGAGCGAAGATGGTCGCGGACCATCGAGGGCGATTCGGTTTTTTCGCCGCCATTCCGCTTCCTGATATGGAAGGCAGTCTCCGCGAGATCGCATATGGGATGGACACACTGAAGGCCGACGGTATCGGTCTGATGACCAGCTTTGACGACAAATACCTCGGCGATAAGGCATTCGAACCCGTTTACCAGGAGCTGAATCGCAGGCAGGCCATTGTTTACGTGCATCCCACGCAACCAAAATGCTGCACGGGACTTGTTCCGGGAGTTACGGTGTCGACGATTGAATACGCCACCGATTCGACTCGAACGATCGCGAGCCTGATGTATAGCGGAATGGCGGCAAAATTCCCGAATATTCGTTTCATCTTCTCCCATGGCGGCGGCACTGTGCCATTTCTGCTCGGCCGGTTCGAGCGCCTTGCAATAGAGAGGAAAGATCCATGGCTGAAGGATGGCGCGGCCCCGCTATTGAAGAAGTTCTACTATGAAATTGCGCAGGCCAACCATCCGGGGGCTCTTTCAGCGCTTATGGAACTGGTTCCTTTGTCGAATGTGCTCTTCGGGACCGATTACCCACTGCGTCCGGCGTCTGAAGCGGTCGAAGGGCTCACTGGATATAAGCCGTTCA
>QHXC01000280.1 GCA_003222815.1 Acidobacteriota bacterium
GCTCCGTGCGCGCGTCCCAGCGCGATAGCATGATGAGCTGCGCGGCCATGGTCTCGCGCAGCGGCGCCGGTCCCATGACTATCCGCGCGCCCCGGCGGTGTCGCGCTCCTCCGCCGATGTCAATGCCGACGACGGTGCGGCGCGCTTCAGGCGTTCCCGCGCGGCGCACGACGAACACGACGTCAGGGGAATCGGCGTCGATCTCCGTGGCGACGCCTCGGGACGTGAGCGCCTCGACGATCGCGTTCTTGACCACGCCGCGGAGCTGGAGCGGCGAAGCTTCGAAATCGTGCGCGGGACCGACTTCCACCGAAAAGCGCAGGCGCGCGCCTCCGGGAAGTCTATCGTCTGACAACAGCACAGGCAGCAGCTCGTCGAAGAGCGGCTCCAAACGTACGGCGCCGCTCGAGCAGAGGTCCCATGAAATGCGCGACGATGTCCGGTGATAGCAGGCGGCTACCCACGCCAAACGCGCGTCGAAGGGATAGAGCAGCGTGGCTTCCCCTTCGCGCCGTGGTTTGTCAGCGCGGACCTCAAAAGGCGACCGCATGATCAGACGCTTGAACTCCGCCTCCATCACCCGGTTCGCCCCGCCCGAACCCGTCAGCCGCAGATCGTCGCAGCGCTGGGCGCTCACTCTCATGATGATTGGAGTCCTTTGTTGGATCCGAGGAGATCGGCTGTCAACTTATCATAATCGTGCGGGCTCCGGTCCAACAGCTATAGCCGATGAATCGCTAAGTGGACGAGAATCGCGTCCTCTACTGACTTAAGGTCAGCGGGAGTTAATGCAGCAACCCGGGAACGAAGTCGCTGCTTCGAAGCAGCGGCAATCTGATCAGCCATCGCCTTCGCCGGCCTTCCATCGATGGTGACCGTGGCTTCTCCCGGATACAGCTTTGCGGTCTGGCTGGTGACGGGCACAACCACCACACGACTGAGGACGGCATTCGCGGCATTGTTGCTGACGATCACAGCGGGCCGGGTCTTCCGAATCTCGCTGCCTAGAGAAGGATCGAATGAGACCCACCAAACATCACCCCGCTTGATCCGTTCCATCGCCAATCAGGCCCTCCATCCAGTCTCGTGCTTCGCGTTCGCGATCGAGATCCTCTGCCATCTCCCGATACCCTGCAGCGAGACCATGAGGCGAATCTTGGGCTGCCTCACGTGCTGCATGCTCGATGCTTGCTGCTGCGTAATCGTCGACGACAAACCAGGTAGCCTGCCCGCGAGAGACAGGGTTTCCTAGTGGTCGTTCATCGTCGCCGTTCCACCGGGTAGCGATGCGTTCTCGGTCATCCCAGATGATACGAGCAACGCTCATGTGACCCTCTCCAGGATCGTGAATCACCTCAAGCACGCCTCCTACGTGTTTTCTCGGCGAGAGCACTTCTTCGGGTCTGATGTAAGCCATATTAGTCAGTCTTCCTCCACTTTCCCAATATAGCTGTTACTGCAAGTTATGGTCAATAGCTCGTGTAAAGAGTTGTTAAGATCTGCTTTTCCTTGGGTCTTCCCGCGCCGTTACTACCTGAAACGTCAAATCGATTTGGACCATTTGAGGTTAAATCGCGCCGGTCCGGGAAATTTCATTGTTCCTTGGATTTTTCGGAGCGCGCTTCCGCAAAACGCGGCTATGGTTCGATTCGCCGCGGCGGTGCGCGAGATGGCAGGCCGAGAGACTCCAGAATTTTTCGAGTGGCGTCCGGTGGAGGAATCGCAGCCAAAATTCGCATGCGTCCCAGGCTGTGACTTAAACCATAAAATTGCCCTCGCGTCCCCGGGCCAGCGCCCACCGCCGTCGCAGCAGCAGAGGTTGCGTGGTCTGGGCCGGCTGTTCCCAGACCGGGGGCTCTTGTTATTTCAAAACCTGCGCCGGCACATCAAAGTGTGCCGTATTTATCGTGCCATTTCGCTGGAACTGCACCCAAACTCGATAGGTCTTGGGGCGCGGAAAAACCATATTGAACTGGATCTGAGGACCGCCGTCTGCGATGAAAGGATGCGTGTGAATCAAATCGATCAAGTCATCGCTTGCCGCCAGCATATGACCCCACGCGCCGAGGTACTTCTCTAGTCCGTCCGCGGGCTTCACCCGGAAATACATTAGAGTTTTCATGCCGGCGATCGGTTGTGCCGGATCCGTCACCAACTCGACCTGCATGTTCTCGGCTTGTTTGGTGGAGTAGTCCCGCGCAAACGTGACAGGCTTCGGAGCTGTTCCCGGAACAATGACGGTTTTCGCGATCAATTGAGGTGTAGCGCCATCCGGATAGAAATCGCCAAGGATGCGATACATGCCGGGCTTCGGAAAGACATAGTCGTAATGGAAGTCACCCTCTGAGCCAAGCGTGGGATGATTGTGTAAGAACACTTCGAGATCCTGGCTGACCACAAACATGTGGAAAAGCTTTTCGTGGACGACCTGGAAATTCTTAACGGGACGTTCCTTCCATGGATCGTGCACAAAGAACGTGAGATTCGCCGTCACACCGGCTTTGAGCGGGCGTGGAGTGATCTTAAGGTCCATGTGATACTCGACCGGATCCGGAAGGCCCGCAACCAGAGCCATGCCGCAGCGGTCGCACTTACCCGGACTATTGGATCGAACGTCCGGGTCCATCGGGCAAATATACACTTTGCCGTCGGATGTGTTTAGGGAAGCGTTAGAGTCGGCGCCCGGACTCGGGGCCTGGGCCGCGTTCTGGACCGACAACGCCAGCATCAAGAGACCAAGTATGAAACGCATGGGGCAAATTCCTTCACTTCTTCTCGGGGAACGCCTTCGCCAGGTATTCGATGAGAACAGAAGTGTCTTTATCCGACAGACCGGCGCCTTTGGCATTCATGCTCTTGACGATGTCTTCCCATCCTTGCTTGTTCGCTTGTGTGCTCGTCACGAGGTCCAGGTCGTGGCATGTTGTGCAAACATTCTGGAGAATTTGTTTGCCCTCACCGTCCGGGAGGCCGCCGCCCCCCCCTTGGCTTGACGCGCTCTTCTTTGGACCAAAGTTTTTGGCCAGGTATTCGGTGATGACAGGGATCTGTTTCTCGTCGATGGTGGCTCCGTTGGCCATCATCCTGACGACGACCTCCTTCCAACCGTCTTTATCCAGCTCTTTCTCGGTCACCAATTCCAGGCCGTGGCAGGCGGTACACATGTCTGCGACAAGCTGCTTGCCTTCTCCTTCGGGTAGCTGAGTCCCCTGACTTGCCGCAAAAGCGACTACCGCCGCCGCGATGGTCATAAAAAGCCACATTGCCGATTTTCCGAGGATCCATTTCATATAAAATTCTCCTTTGTCATAGCTACCAGTGCGTCTATGAATCAGCCGTAAGTGTGCCATCAATATTATCCATATTCTGGTTTTTTACAACTGGTGCTAATATCTCGTGCCTGCTCTATTGCAAATCTTATACGGTGTGGCCGCCAAACGTACCGATCGGGGCGGGCTGGTGGGCGCGGCGCTAACAAAAAGGAGGAGAGATTGCCAAGGAGAACGTTTCGTCTGATTTGCTTATTGGCATGTTTGATCATTACCGTGGCCGCTTTGGCGCAAGAGGGTCATCCATTGAAAGGTACGTGGCTCGGCGATTGGGGTCCGAGTAAGGACGACCGCACTCAGGTGACGATAGTGTTGGACTGGGACGGCAAGAATATTAGTGGCGTCATCAATCCAGGTCCAGGTTCGACCCCCATCCAAAAGGCGGCACTCGAGCCCAAGGGGTGGCTCGTCCATTTCGAGGCAGACGCGAAGGACCGAACGGGAAAAACAGTTCACTATGTGGTTGACGGGCACATCGAAAATCTCGGGACGTATAACCGGTCCATTGTCGGAACGTGGACCCACGACAACGTGAAGGCAGATTTCAAGATCACCAGGCAGTAAGTCAGCGGCCAATGACGCCATTGAGGGGAATACGTTCGAGTTTGGAAGCCCGCTCAATATTCTTGTCAATCCTCTCGCAATCTCTTCAGCATTTGCTCGTAACTCGCACCCATCACCGTGCTGATTGGGGTTCCCGCGACGAGCGCTTGGGCCATAGCCCGTTCCTTTTCCACAATCATCTCGGCGGTTTCGAGAACTCGATCGATCTCCGCGGCCCGAATGAAGACCACGGCGCTTGCGTCTGCAATGACGTAGTCGCCGGGCGAAACCGAAATGTTTCCAATGGTGATGTTGACGTTCGTCGCTTCTTCCACGAGCCGTCCGCGTGCGGTTGTGCAAGTATGATCCCTGGCGAAGACAGGAAAATCGTGTTCGCGGCTCTCATCAATGTCTCGCGCCGGACCGTCAACAATGGCGCCGGCGAGCCCGCGCAGTTTCGCTCCGAGCGACAGGTTTCCTCCCCATCCGGCGGCATCGACACCGGTTCGCTGCTCCACGACAATGACGTCGCCTGGTTTGGCGTCCTCTATGGCAGCGGTGCTGAGGTGCCGCCCTGCAGTGGATCCGCCTTTATCAAGGTCTAACTTTACTGTCAGGACACGACCTGCAATGCGGCGTTCCGTCGAGAGGCGATGTATTCCAGTGACAACGCCTTTTAGACCATGTTTGTCGAGCGCATCGGACACGGCACAGGAATCCATTCGATTGAGCCGGGACACTAGGTCATCCATATCGTCCTTTCGTATTTTCCCCCTCGACGACTCATCTTTACCCACTCGTGCGCCTTTACTCCCAATAACCAAAAGCCATGGCGTTGCCGGTTCCCGCTTCGGAGCGATAGCAAGGAACGTAATCGACCTTATGGAACCGGCGGCCCTCGGCCGCCATGGCTGCGATAACGGGTATCCAGTTCTTGATTTCCGCCGTTCCCACGCGGAAAAAATCTTCCGGCAGCCGAGCAAGAGCATCTTCGTCGCCCCGCTCCATCGCACTAATAACCGTTTGATCGAAGTCTTCATCAATGACGAAATGAGTGAGCCCGCCGGAAGCGACCAGCGCGACACGGGCATGGCCTTTCCACGTTCGGATTGCCCGTCGCAGCGCGTGGCCTAATCGAAGACAACGTCGAATCGG
>QHXC01000281.1 GCA_003222815.1 Acidobacteriota bacterium
CGCCTCTCTTCTCGCGTCCAAAGGAGGTTCAGCGCACAGAGCGCGCGGCTGCCGCCAACATTGGAAAAGCTTAACCGCCTTCTGTCTACGATCGACGACATCTTCGGAAATAGCCCGCCGGATGTGCGGGATATCCGGCTGCTTCGAGCGCTCATGAGAATTATCGATGGCAGGGACAGTCGTCTTGTTGCACGGGAATTCAGACTAAAGGGGCAGGACCTGGGTGATCTCGCACAAAAAGTCCAACAGGATGATCTGCCCGCCTTGCTCCCCTATGACGAACTCGCCTCACCTACTGAGCTAAACCGCAGACGCCTCGGCATTGGCAAATCCTGTTGGGCGTTCTGGCGGAGAAACGATTCGAAGAATTGATCGATTCTATTGCTGGCGGCACGATTCGCATCGAAGATCACCGTCCGTCAAGGACCGATACTGATTATCGTCTGCTCAATGGGGGTGGCCGGCCGGTATGTCGTTTCAACATCAAATTCCACGGCACGCTGTTCAGATCTGCCAAGGATTACGTTGGCCTGGAACCACACGATTGCTTCGCGCTCGCGACCTACAAAATCCGCAATGCGCTACGGCGACAAACGCAGGAAGCGCTGCCCTACGTCTTCGTCGTGCTGAGCGTTCCGGATCTAAACGCTGGAGAAGTAGGGAAGCTCATCCCGGACGACTACGTGTGGGCCCTGGCCCTGCTCAGGGGCAAAAGAATCGTTGAGGAAACCATCGCCGATCGATTGAGGGCGGCGGATTACATCACTAGGTTTGAATCCATCTGCTTACGGTAAAAAGTTTCACGCGGGCCTTTAGAAACGCGGAAGTCGATATGCACTTCTCGCTGTCAACCGAGCTCAGGCCGGTTCGAGAGTTCCTTGAAGCCATGCTGCACGACAGCCCACAGAAGTTTGCAGTGAGACTTTATAGAGGAGACTACTGAACGAGGCAGACCTATTGGAGGAAGTGTGTCTCGAAATGAAAAGGATTTTCAACATCCCGCCGAGTTCGGACGCGAAGCGGGACAGATCAACGTAACGGGATCCTCAACGCCATCGTTGGCGGTTGGCAGGTCACGGGTATCTACGCAGTGCAGAGCGGACCGCCCACTCAATCCCATCGGCTGGTTTCTAATTCTCAGCCGGCTGAAGTTGCTGTGGGTCAGCGTCCAGAGCGAATGCGGCTACCGGCGGCCATCTTGTCCGTTAAGATTTTCCGAGTCACGTTCGTTGTGGTGGCATATCTTCTGAACGCTTTCGTGTCAATGCGAGCAGCACATGCACGATTGAATCTGCGGCATCCGCGACACAAAACGTTCGTCGAGGCGCTTCCGTCATCAGTTTCCCGGGACTGGCTGTCTGGCGATGCTGGCGATGCGAACGCGGGCTAAAGCCCGCGACTGGCGCCTCTCATTTCGCCTGTGCTCAGTTCGCCGGGTGGGATGACCGCATCAGAAAAGTGGGACTTTCGGCAATTCCCAGAATGAGTGACGACCAGCGGTAGTCATGCGCCGCTGCGTCGCGGACGATTTTTCTCACGGCGGGGCGATCGTAATACTCGAGTCTTCGGCCGAGAGCGTAGGCCAAAAGTTTTTCAGTGACGGTGCGGGGAAATTGCTCGGGCTGATCGAGCAGCAGCGCCCGCAGTCCGGAAAGCCCCTCAACCTTCGCACCGCTTACCGTGGCGCCACTGGCGTCGACTGGTTTGCCCGATTCGTCAACGGTGCGCCATCCCCCGATGACGTCAAAATTCTCCAGCGCGAACCCGAGCGGATCGATGACCGAATGACAACCGTTACAAGAAGGATTCTGCCGGTGTTGGGCAAGCCGTTCGCGTATCGACGTTGGGATAGCGCCCGGCTTGTTCTCCGCCAAGTTGGTGTCCACTCCGGGAGGGGGCGGCGGCACAGGCAAGCCGAAGATGTTGTTCAGCAGCCATTTGCCGCGCAAGACTGGCGATGTGCGATCCGGATACGACGTGGTTGCCAGCAGCGCTCCCTCCGCGAGCAGCCCGCCGCGCTGATCGTGGTTGGGGAGCGCGACTCGACGGAAGCGGCTGCCGTAAATCCCAGGAATTCCGTAATGCCGCGCCAGCCGTTCGTTGACGAAGGTATAGTCGGCGTTCAAGAGATCCACGACGCTGCGATCGTCGCGTATGGTGCTGCCGACAAACAGTTCGGTTTCCCGCTGGAATGCCTGCAGAAGACTCAGGTCATAATTGGGATAACGCTCCGGATCGACGACTACCTCTTCGACGCGGCGAAGATTCAACCACTGGGCGGCGAAATCGTTGACGAGTGCATCGATGGCGCGCGGGTCGGCCAACATTCGTCGCACTTCCTTTTCCAGGATCGGCGGATTCGTCAACTGTCCGCGCTCGGCCAACGCGAGCAAGCGCTCGTCGGGGATGCTGCCCCATAGGAAGAACGACAAGCGCGACGCCACCTCGATGTCGCTCAGGCGGTACGTGTTTTGGGCGGACCCCGCTTGTTTTGTCGCCGGCGGATCGCGATGGACGCGTAGAAGGAAGTCCGGGTCGACGAGCATTCGTTCGAGCGCGAATTGAATTCCGGCGTCAAAATTTCCACCATCGTTTCGGCCGCTATCGAAAAACTCAACCAGCGTCTGTACATCTCGGTTCGTCACGGGCCGGCGATAGGCGAGCCGGGCCATTCTTGAAAGGATCTTCGTGGCGCAGGCCCGCTCTTCCCCAGTGAGTTTAGGCCGGCAGACGAAAATCGCGCGGCGGCTGGGAGTTTCTAATTCGTCGCGCTTCGCGGTCCCCGCCTTCGCCGACTCTGAAATGGTGTAAGGGCCGCCGATTTGGACCTTGCCCACGTTC
Source organism: Acidobacteriota bacterium (assembly GCA_003222815.1). Classification (GTDB taxonomy): domain Bacteria; phylum Acidobacteriota; class Terriglobia; order 20CM-2-55-15; family 20CM-2-55-15; genus 20CM-2-55-15. The sequence goes on from QHXC01000281.1 coordinate 2,842, forward strand.
GCGTAATCCATGTACACCTGGTCGTTCGTGATGACCCTGCCCCTTTGCAGGGGTTGCGGAAGGCCTTCCGGTTCCCACAGCTCCCGGACGAACGACACGCCGACGACGTGCGGCCCCGCCTCCACCGTAACGCGGACCTCCAGCCCAGCGTCTCCGCCGATCTGCATGTACTTCTCCCATGAGTCATCTCCGGCAAAGCCGGGCTCACCGTCGCCTGCGTAACTGGCCGCAGCGGGCCTGCCCTGAGCTTTGCCTCCGACGCTGAACCGCTTCAGCAGTTTGCTATCGAGGCGGACGTCGAGCTGCTGCGGCCATCCCATGCCCTTGAGGTAATCCTGATACTGCCGTTGGAGACGAACTTTGATAAGGTACTCGCCGTCGACTGGAAAGTCGTGGCGAATCGCAATGCCGCCTCGAGATCCGAGCGGCAGATCTTCGTTCTGCCGATCGTCTTGCATCACGTGCAAGGGAATTTCAAATGTCTCAATCGCCGGATTGGTGGGAGGAAGACCCGTCGCGAGCCGCGTGACTTGACGAGCCACCGACATGTAACGTTCCAGGTGGGCCGTCGAAATCGAGAGGACATCCGCGATATTGTCGAAACTGCCGTCCGCTGTCTCGTCCCCAGGCAGCAGCGGCTTCACATCGAGGTCGAGCGCGAGCAGGTCACGAATCGCATTGTTGTATTCGGCGCGATTGAGACGATGGACCGCGGCGATCCTGCCTGGATTCGGACTGGCCTCCCACGAGCGGTCGATTTCGTGCTCCAACCAGCTCGCCACGGCGTGATACGTAGCCGCATCGGGACGCGGCCTTCCCGGCGGCGGCATCGAGCCGGCGCGAAGCTTCGCTATGACTTTTTCCCACACCTCCGCATTGGGGCCTGGGTTCGTGGGGTCGAGACTGTCGAGCTCGAGTCCGGCGGTATGGAGTTTCTGGTTATGGCACGTGATGCAGTACTGCTCGAAGACGGCCTTGGGGGCCGCAGACGTCGCGGGCGATGGCGCCTGTTGCGTCTGCCGGGCCGAGGTCTGAAAGGTGGATACGGTCAGAGCGATGCAGCCGCTGACAAAGAGTGCCGAGATCCTGTGCCTAAAACAGGGCATTCGCTCCACCTCAACTACTGTTTTGGTGTCAGATCCATCGCCTCAACGATTCGGGTGAACGGAAGCTTTGCGGCCTCATTGACTTCCTTCACGATCGTGCTGTTCTGAGCCTCAAACAGGCACATGCAATGTGCTTCGCCGGGAACAAACGTCGTTCGGATGTACCGTACAGGCTTGCCTTCCCTGGTGAATTTCTGCGAGGTTTCGATTGCAGCCTTCTGCGCCCCTGCGAGCTGATCCATGCTAATGCCAGTAAGAGTTCGGTCAACCATGTACACGGGCATGCCAACCTCCAATGGATTCGAGAAGTTATATCGTTGCAGCTTACGCCCAAGCGTAAGAGCACGGCAACTCTAATCGAAGCGGCGTGGACGCGGAAACACATTCCCCTCCTGGGAGACGAGGGGAATTCATTTCGCCGTCATTTTGCTGTCATCACTGATATGCCATTGCCACGATTCGCAATTCGGTGTAAGGTTCAATCCGTTAATCTATTGAGGATGTTCTTATATTCAGCTCCCAATAAGCTTTTGATATCAGGGGTGATTCTTTCCGCACTTGTCACCCTTACAGCGTGCGGCAGTAGTGTTGCCGGCAAGCGGGCGGACACTGCAGCAACAGAACCACGGCTCCAAGTGCGAGCCGTACCGGTTGAGGTCAGGGAACTTCGCCGAAATGTCGAGTCTGTTGGATCTCTCTTTGCGCTCGAAGAGGTGGCGGTCAGTTCCGAAGTCGAAGGGAAAGTGGACGAAGTCCTTGTCGATGTCGGAGATCGCGTAGAGACCGGCCAACCTCTTGTCAACGTCTCGACAATCGAGTTGAAGCTGACTCTCGATCAGCAACGAGCCCTCTATCAACAGGCCCGCGCGCGCCTTGGCCTCACGGAAGAATCGGATGATCTCAAGAACGTGCTGGATGCGGCTGAAGTCAAGAAGGCTGCGGCGGACCTGAAAGAGGCGGAAGAAATTTATAAGCGATCCCAACTGCTTCTCGCAAAGCTACTCATCCCGCGGCAGGACTTCGATCAGACTGAAGCTCGTATAAATGCGGCCAGGGCGGCCTATGACCTGGCCGTCCAGTCCGTGCAGAACTTAAGAGCACAGCTGCCTCAGTACAAAGCAGCTGTTCAACTCGCCGAAAAAAAACTGCGCGATGCGGTGATTCGGGCGCCTTTTAAAGGTCAGGTCAAGGAGCGTGTTGTGGCTCCAGGTCAATATTTGAAAGTGCAGACGCCGGTCATGGTCATCGTCAGTATGGATCCGCTGCGGGTTCGCCTCAAGATTCCCGAAACGATGGCGGGATGGATTCAGACTGGCGACCGGATACAGGTTTCTGTCGAAGCATATCCCGATAAGACGTTTTCAGGAAAGTTATCGCGCATCAATCCTTCTGTTGATCCACAAAGCCGCACGTTTGAAGTCGAGGCGTTGCTGGAAAATCCCGAGGGATTACTGAAGCCAGGGTTCTTCGTAAAGGCCCGAATACCGTCTGGAAAAATAGACCAGGCGATGGCGGTGCCCCAGGAGGCACTCCAGTATTCGTACGGCGTATATAAAGTGTGCCTGATTCAAGGCGACGTTCTCAAAGAGACGGAAGTCAAGGTAGGCGATCTATCACGCGAGCAGATCGAGGTTGTTTCAGGCATCAAGGCCGGCGATATGCTTGCCGTTCCGCTCAAAGGCCAGGTACTCAAGGATGGCGCTAGAATTCAAGTCGTCCAGTAGGAGGCGCGATGTTTTTTCTGACTGTTTGTGGCCATTTCCGTTCACCGGCTGAGTTTAAGGTCATATGACGATCAGTGAACTTTCGGGATCCCGCCACGGTCAATATTAACATTTCACTGCCGGGCGCCACGCCGGAGGAGATGTCGACTCAGGTCGTTCTGCCCATAGAACAGGTTGTGAACACGATCAGTGGTCTGGACGAGTTCAGTTCACAAACCTCTGAAGGATCGGCCAGGATCACCTGCACATTCGTTCTCGAAAGAGACATTGAAAGCGCCGCCCAGGACGTTCGTGAGAAAGTTGCCGGCGCGCTTAGAAATCTTCCGCCCAACATTTTCCCGCCAGTCATACAGAAGGCCGACCCGGATTCGGCGCCCGTGCTGACAATCTCTGTCGTCAGCGACAAGAACATCCGCGAAACGACGGAAATCGCGGACAAGCAGATCCGGCGCGTGTTGGAAACTGTGGATGGCGTTGGTACCGTGACGATCACTGGAGGACGGTCGCGCCAGATACGCCTTTACGCCGACGCGGAGAAAATGAATGCGTACGGCATTACCATCAATCAGTTTCAACACGCCATTCAAAATGAGAACGTTGAAATCCCGGGAGGGCGCATCGTTCGCGGCGCTAGCGAAGTCGGCGTGCGGACGTTGGGGCGCGTGGATGCTGTTAGCCAGTTTGGCGACATCATCGTCGCGAATGTCAATGGGTCGCCTATCCGAGTACACGATGTCGGCCGGGCTGAAGATACTTTCGCGGAGCCGAACACTTGGAACATGGTTGAGGGCAAAGAAGGGGTACGGCTCGATGTTC
>QHXC01000282.1 GCA_003222815.1 Acidobacteriota bacterium
TTCCAGCCGCGTTCGCTTTCTTGATCTCGGCCTGGATGGTCTGGCTGCTCAAATCGGGTCGGATTTTCTTGATAGCCGCTCCGAGCGACAGGTGGTTGCTGCCCATCATCTCCGTTTTGAGAGCTGCGAGCGAGATATTCAGATTTTCCGAGACATGCTTGGCGGCCACATATTGGCCGTAGTTCTCGAAGCCCATCGCGTCTTTTGGACCCGCGGAGTCCGGTTTGCGGGTCGTCTCAGGTCTGTTTCCAACCGACGCCGATTTGTTGCTGCCAGCAGTCGCTGGGCGGTTCCCCTGAACAGATGTTGGAATCTGGGGAGCGCTGGCTCCCGCCGGGCGTCCTCCCTGACCTGTTCCCTGAGCGGTTAACGTGGCGGTAGTAATGAACAGCACCGTCACCAAAATGGCTAGAACAATACTGGTTCGTTTCATAGTAATTGCCTCCTTACAATTGTCAATTTGCACTCGTCCATGAGTTCCTTCGAATTGATGGGATACATGGATGCTGGACGATTAGACAGGGTCTGATCAGTCCGGTTAGCTGGAAATCGGTGGGCGGCACCGTGGTTAGTGTCGGAAAAATCCGCAATTACAAGGGGTTACGTCGGACCAGCCCCGGTCATCTCACGCTGAAGATAGCTTTGGGCCATGTTAAGGTCAACTTTCGCGGGTGGCTGTGGTGGCCGTGTCCTTGTTGAAGGAAGGGAAAAGAGGAGAAAAATACAAGGTAACAAATACGCAGATAAAGAGAAAAGTGCTGCAAAACATCGTCAGCCAGCGTCAGCCAATTCCGCAGAACCGAAGGTCTTGCTCCCGGCTGGCAATCACTGAGGAGGCACTGCCCATTTCGGCTGCTAAGACATTTGTCCAACCGCCAATGTAGTGTCCACACTCCCGTCATAAGGGCCTTCCCTGGTTAAGAATCGCGGGGAGGGTTAACCGCCGAAATATCGCGTCGGCTTCAGCGGGCGACAATTTCGATCTCTCATCCAGCCACCAGGTGATTACGGAGATCAAAGCGCCCACAACAAAGTGGACCACGGCATTTCTGGGAAGATCTGATGAGGAGCGCTCGTTCGGCGAAAGCGTCTTCAGATCGTTTCGCACCAGGTCCGCAAGCACCGCCCGCAACTCAGTCATGACAACCGTGCCGCTCTGCCGCCCTACGATGGCGTTATAGACATTTCGGTGGGAATGAACGTGCTCAAACAAAGCGAGGCTGAAGCCGAGACCCGTCTCTCGAAAGCTTCCCTTTGAGGCGAGCGCGGCGCGCTGATGTTCGAGCAAATGCTTGCTGAGGTTCTTCAGACCGCTGATCAGGAGATCTTGTTTGCCTACGTAGTGGGTATAGAACGTCGATCTCCCCACATTGGCTCGGTCGAGTATGTCCTGAACGGTGACGGCTTCGTACCCCTTTTCGATCATCAGTGAGATCAGGGCCTGATGCAGCATGTCTCGGGTCCGTTGTACGCGACGATCCACGCCCGTCCTCCAAAATTTTCCGAACAAATCGACGACGAATGTTCAGTAACGAACATTTCGGTGTTAATGGTCATGGTTCGATTGTAAGGCCATCGCGTACGGTACTGAACATGATGTTCAGTACCTCACGAATCGAATTTGAATCCACCAAAGGAGCAGGAATATGAGAACCCTGACCAGATCCGACGCAATGGCCAAACCCAACCATCAACCGAAGCGATCCTGGAAGTTTGGAGGATCGAATCCTCCCTGGGCTGTGACATGGCTCACATGGCCGATCTTGTTCACGTTCAATATCGGCCTAGCCTTACGTGCGATCACGCAACAGTGGAATTACTCAAGCGTCTTAACGGCGCTCTTGATCACGGATGTCGCCGTTCTTGTCACGCTGGAGTTTTTGTTTCCCGTTCGACGCCAGTGGAAGATGACATGGCGGTCTTTCTTTCGTGATCTCAAGTACATCGTGGCGGGTGGCGCCACCTTTGCTGTCTTTGATGGCCTCTTCGGTTTGGCGTCCATTCGACTGAATACCGGTCACGTCGGTCCTCTAACCGATTGGCCACTGTATCTCTCAGTACCTGCGGCCCTACTGGTTGTCGAGTTCCTCAATTACTCGCAACACCGATGGAGTCATGAATTGAATGGTGCTCTTGGTAACTTCCTGTGGCGGAGCCATGCGGCGCATCATCTCCCCGAGCAAGTGTACGTATTGATGCATCCGGCATCTCATCCCATCAATGGATTCATTGTCCGAGGCTTGGTCACCCTGCTGCCCTTGTACTATCTCGGTGCAACTCCGGAGACGGTGCTGCTATTCAGCACGATTGTCACCTTCCAGGCGTTGATCTCACACTGCAACGTGGACATACGTGCCGGATGGTTTAACTACGTCTTTGTGGGAACGGAGCTACACCGCTTTCACCATAGCGCCAATCTTTCCGAGTCGAAGAATTACGCAGTCACCCTATCGTTCCTCGACATCATATTTGGCACTTTCTACTACCGGCCGGGGAGCTTGCCAGGACGGCTTGGAGTAGTCGATCCGAGCGCGTATCCCAACTCCACGGACTTCTGGAAAGTCATGATGCTTCCGTTCGAGCGGGAGGTTGAGCAGGGATTCAGCAGTGTTCCGGCTGCTGATTTGCGGTGAGGTAGAGCGCGTTGACGGGCTTCGGTCGGCCCGTGGACTATGGGAGCGATACTTCTGAAATGGCGTGTTTTCGCTTCCGCCCGCCCCGAGCCACGTTTGCAGCCGGAAGCCATGTCGCCAGGATTCGAACATCCGACTGGCTCCGTCAATGGCTCATGGCATAGATCACGTAATTGATTCCCAGTTCGACCGACCGTACAGCGGGATGGAACGGCATCTGGCCTTTATCGACCCATTCCCAGAACTCGCCAAGATCGTTATTGTAATTCGCAATAAGCTGCAAGTTTCCGTGTTCGTCGGACATTCCCCAGAACTCCGGAACGAAACCTGGTGTCTCGCTGCCGTAGGGTGGTTTCATCGCGAGGGTGTCGATGTTGTAGAACGAATGGAAGATCGGGTGGTGTATATCAAGCCGTACGAGTTCGCGTTCGGGTATGGCTCGCTTCAAGTAGTTACGTAGGATGTCCAATTCTTCCGGGCCTCGCAAATAATTGGCCGTTCGGAAGTCATCGGCCATGATGAAGCCCCCGCGCCGGATGTACTCGCCAAGGTTTGCAATCTCCTGGTCGTTGAGTTTCATGAATCCGGGTTCGGAGAGATAGAGGAAGGGATACCTGAAGATATCCGGGCTGGAGAGCTGCACGATCTGGTAGGAGTCGGGGGTGACGTGCACGCCGGTCACTTCGTGCAGCATCGTGAGGAAGAACTCTTCCGAGAACGGATAATCGTGGTGCCACGGCGCCTCGTTCCAGTGCATCCAATACTCTCTCTGACCGCACTGGAGCCTGGCGAACACAAATTCCGAGTCCTTGGGAGGCGCATCCGAAACCACCGGACCGGCGAGCGCCGCAAGAAACGCAACGATCGCCAGAAACTTTCTCACTTTGCCCCGCAATCGACGCCACACACGGTTAGAAGCCTTCCTCGACCATCAATGCGTCATCGCGTACATGACGTAATTGATACCGAAGTGGAAGGCTGTGGCTGCATCGTGCATCGACATCTCGCCTCGGTCCAGCCACTCCCAGAACTCGCTAATGTCGTTGTTGTCATTCAGGACCATTTGGAGATGTCCGTGACTGTCTCGGAGACCGAGGAACTCCACGGGATGCTGGCCGGGGAAAACGTATGGAGCCTTCATGTCCAGCGAGTCGATCTTGTAAAACGTATTAAAAATCGGATCCGACAGATCCAGGTGAACGAAGTCCCGGTCCGGATACACCTTCTTCATTTGCTTGCGAAAGTTAGCGATGTCGTCCTCGGGCCCACCTCCGGCCTGCCGCGAGAAGTCCGCGGTACGAAAATCATCGACGAGCAGAAAGCCGCCGCGGTCCAAGTACTCACGCAGGTTGACGACGTCTTTCGCGTTCAATTCCAGATATCCGGGCTCGCAAAGATAGGCGAACGGGTATTTGAACAACTCCGGGCTGTCGATATCGACGATTTGGTACGACGTGGGACTGGTTTTGATCTTCGTCACTTCTGCCAACACTGTCGGGAATGCTTCGTCACCGTACGGGTAGTCATGATGCCAAGGCAGTTCGTTCATCATAAATGCATTCGGCGTCATGTGGTATCGGATACGGGCGTAGACGAACTCCGAGTCCTGGGGCGGTGCATCAGATGACGATTTCCGAAGAGACACAAACAAACTCAGAAATAATCCAACCAACGCAAGCAGTAGTGGCCTTTTCATTGGCTGCCCCATGTTTGCGGCGTTACCAGAAATTGAAGACATCGGAACGGTATCACAGGTCGGGGGCTCAATGCAGGCGGACTCTTCTGAACTCAATTGCATTTTATGTGATGAATTGATAGATAACGGACTCGATGGTTTCTGGAACATGGTTCGAGCGGCTTCGAGGACTCGATGTTCGTCTGCTGGCGGCGATCGGAGCATGCCTTCTGCTGATTGTTGCCATTGTAGTGACTTTGCCAAAAGGACCAGATTCCAGCAACGTGGTTTTAGATCCTGTGCCACCTGGCCACGATATGTTCCATGCGAAAGCTATCGCACTCGATCAAGCAATTGAAGCGAACATAGACGGGAAGGACACCGATTTCTATCGGGTAAAGTCGATTGGAGCACGCGGCTATCTACGCGTGCACATTAGCCATTCGACAACGCTCATTCCCGGAGTGCGCATCTATGCCAGCGACAAAAACGCTGTTGGCGAATACTACTTTGATGACGCAGGTGCTAACGCGGACTATCCCTTCCTAGCTCAGCCCGACACCACTTACTATCTTCAGATGTGGGGAGCACGGGGCACGATCGGCACGTATACTTTGACCGTCAGGCACTAAGAAATTGGCTGCGGGCTATGTTGTATGGCGTGCGCGACGGCGAGTCCGTGAACGCTGAGGCGCGATTTGCCGACGGGCACGATTTTGTGCAAGGCCGCCGAACCAATTCACGTCCGGCACTTACGTAGTCATCTGGCGAAGGCCTATCAGATCAAGCAGGTTCGAAAGGTGCTTCTCGATTACAAACTCGCAGGTGAGAGCAATGCAAAGTAAGTATCGGTACGAAATCATTATTTACTGGAGCGAGGAAGACCAAGCCTATATCGCAGAGGTTCCTGAACTTTCGGGCTGTGCAGCAGATGGCGTTACGTATCAGGAAGCACTGGCTCAGGCCGAGATTATCATCGGCGAATGGATCGAGACCGCAAAAGAACTGGGCCGACAGATTCCTGAACCCCGGGGCCGATTGCTGTTCGCATGATTCCTATGCGTTGGACGCAGTAACAAGCCGGAAATGCCGGTGAGCAAAGTCAGACGAGCCTCCAACCTGACGTTTACCTATTCCAAGCGCATCGTGTTCAGAATGTAAGGCCGCGCCTCAAAGGAAAAGCACTACCGAATTCGCCACCCCTGGCCACCGCAGTACCGCCTTCCCAAAATCTCACGCTGAAACAAGGAACGTTGCACAAGTTGCCGTCTTGCCAGCTAAAATGGGCCGCTTAATGTTCGGTTTACATTTTTACAGACTGCAGAGCTGAATGGAACAGGGACAACTAAATTGGCTCGCCAA
>QHXC01000283.1 GCA_003222815.1 Acidobacteriota bacterium
GATTTGCCGCTTACCCCAGCAGTGCAGTGCAGCAGAGAGCTGCGCCGCCGGCACAGGGCTACATCACCGGCGTGGTCCAAGGCAGCCAGGGTCCTGAGGCCGGCGTGTGGGTCATCGCCGAGACAAAGGATCTGCTTACGAATTTCATCAAGATTGTGGTCACGGATGATCAAGGCCGGTTCATGCTGCCCGAATTGCCAAACGCCAATTACAGTGTTTGGGTAAGAGGATACGGTCTCGTCGATTCGGCGAAGATCCAGATGAAACCAGGAACGAATCCGGTAACGCTCAAAGCGACTGCGGCCAAGACTCCGCAAGAAGCGGCGAAGGTTTATCCAGGCAACTCCTGGCTGTCCCTCATGGAGCCACCGCCCAAGAGCCTGTTTCCGGGCACCGGAGCTCAGGGGAACGGCGTCGGCGCATCCATGCTGACCCAGAACCACTGGATCAACTCCCTGAAATCGGGCTGCAATTTTTGTCATCAGTTGGGTAATCAGCTCACTCGCACTCTGGACGATGTCTACAAAGCGGAGCCCACCATCAAGACGTCCGTAGACGCCTGGGACCGGCGCCTCCACGGCGGAGTGCGCGGCGACGCCATGTATGGCACGCTAAACACTATGGGTCATGACGCTTCACTTAAGGTATTTGCGGACTGGACGGATCGCATCGCCAAAGGCGAAGTGCCACCGGCGCCAGCCCGGCCGAAAGGGATCGAGCGCAACATCGTGGTGACCCTCTGGGATGTCGGTGATGACCATTCCTTCATGCACGATGAGATTTCTACGGATAAGAACCATCCAACAGTCAATGCTGGCGGTCCGGTATATGCGGTGTCGGCCGGCCACGGCCGGCTCGTTGTCCTGGATCCGAAAGAGAACAGCACCTTCTCCATAGACATCCCGACGCGGGAGCCCCAGGAGAAAGTTCCGTCCCGGTTTCCCAAACCAGCGATGGCTTCTCTGCATTGGGGCAACGAGCACCTGTGGGCCAACCCTCCGTATAATCCCGCCGATCCGCACAACCCGATGCTCGACAGCAAGGGCCGGGTATGGATGACGTCGAAGATACGGAGCAATCAGGACCCCGCCTGGTGCAGCGATCCATCAAACAAATACGCCGAATGGTTCCCGCTCCGGGGCAGCGGGCGGCAGGCATCTTTCTATGACCCCAAAACGCAAAAGTTCACTCTGATTGACACGTGCTACGCCACACACCATCTTCAGTTCGACAATGATCCGGATGAGACGGTGTATTTCAACGAACTGAGCGGTCCCATGATCGGTTGGGTTGACACCAAGGTTTACGATGCGACCTTTGCTGCAACGAAAGATGAGATCAAGGCTGAAAAGGACGCGGTGGGCTGGTGTGGCCAGGTGCTGGATACCAACGGCGATGGAAAGATCACCAGGCCGTGGAATCAGCAGGCGCGCGGCCGTGGAACCGTCGAGAACGTGCTTTACCAGGGTGACACTGCTGGAGCGGCACCAGCGGCGGGAGCAGCGGCTGCGGCGGGACGAGGAGCGCCACCGGCCGGACGAGGACAACCGGCGGCGGCGTTCGATGCGAACCTGGATACGATGGTCCAGTATAACCTTTACAGTGTCATTCCGAGTCCCGTCGACACAGCGGTATGGGGAATTTCCGAGCAATATCCGGGCTTTCTTGTCCGGATGGAACGTGGCAACAATGCTCCTTCCACATGCAAGAGCCTGATCTTCAAGGTACCGGAACCCGGCTTCGATCCGCGCGGCGTGGACATCGATAGCAATGGCGTCGTCTGGACAGCTCTGGCCGCCAGCAGCCATCTTGCGAGTTTTGATTTCCGCAAGTGCAAAGACGTGGACGGTCCCTCAAAGACCGACGGTAGCCAGTGCAAGGAAGGCTGGACGCTGTATCAGACCGATGGTCCCAAGCTGAAAGGTACGGAGATTCCGGCCGACTTCCACTATTACAACTGGGTGGATCAACACAACATATCGGGATTCGGAGCGAACACGCCTTTCGCCACCGGTTCAAATTCTGACGCACTGCTCGCGCTGAACACGCAGACAAGAGAGTGGACCAAGTTCCGCGTACCCTATCCGCTCGGCTTCTACTCGCGCGGTATGGACGGCCGCATCGACGATCCGAACGCAGGATGGAAGGGCCGCGCCTTGTATGCGAACTACGGCACGCACTTCGTCTGGCACATTGAAGGCGGGAAGGGCACCAAAGGCAAGGTCGTGAAATTCCAGATTCGACCGAATCCGTTAGCGCGTTAGGTAACTCAGGGCCAGGGGCCAGGGATTGCCCCTCGGACATCCTGATCTCGCCAGACAATTTGCCGCAAACGAGGAAAACAGAATGAGTCATGCATTCCGGTACACCAAGGATTTGGCGTTTGTCTAAGGCTCCTTCACCTTGAACCAGTCGCGTTGATACAGAAACGAAGTCGCGAGCAAGATGAGACCAAGAGCAATAAGGCTGAGGATACGATAACCCCGGTCGAGCGAGGAGATGTCGTACAAGAAGACTTTACAGATCGTGATGGCAATCAAGATCAAGGCCTGCCATCGGAGAAACCGCGACGTCATCCAAAACCCAACGAACATCAGGCCTGCACCGTAACTCATCCACAGCGCAGAGTACGCAAAGTCGCGGACAATACCGCGAAAGGCGTCTGTGATTTCCCGATTCAAAGCAACGAGAGCCAGGATATTGATCGTAACGATCACTATGGCGACCGCGGGGCGTTCTTCTTTTCTACCGGCGGCCGCCACTTTCCGGCCGATATAGACGAGACTCGCCACAGCGACCGCAAAAGTCATCATTCGCACGTTGAACACGAGCCGCTCTACTTTAAAGTCATCGAGGGCGATCAGACGAAACGTTCCTAAAACAAGAGCGATTGTGCCGAGCCCTTTTAGGTATTCGTTTTGAGTCCTGCGGCTTACCGCAATCAGCGCAGCCGCTTCAATGAACCAGCCTATCGTGATCCATGGAGCATCGAGACCGAGAGGAACCGCGACGATCAGGAAAGACGCCCCAATGGTCCAGTGCACCTGGGCTGTAACTGCGAGTTCGAGCCGCGCGAGTTGGGGGGCGATCAGGAAATAGATGCAGCCGAATGCGGCGGAGGCTATAGCTGCTTGCCGACTCTGTCCGGCATGATTGAAAAGTTCCCATACCTCGAAGAAGTAGGTTGCGGCATTCAAAAGGGCAAGGAGGAGAACGCCGTGCGAATCACGATCGTCTCTGTCGACGAATGGCGTTACAGCAAACGCGGTAAAAACTGCCGAAACGGAAATGAACGCGGTCCAGGATTGATCCTCGCTGTAGAACTAACGCGAAAGAACGAGTGCGCCTACATCGAGAATGGCAACGTACGTGAAAAGACTGATCGCGTTGTTTTGCCCCGTGGACAACGCAATCGGCGTGATGAAACCTCCGACCGCGGCAAAGGCCGCAATGACTTCCGCATCCTGCCAAAGGGCAAGCGCAACCGTCGCCGCAGTGACACTCGCCATCGCAATGAAAGCCAGAGTGTTCGGAATGAGATGATAGACTTGCTCAGACGCCCAAAGCGACAAATACAGAACACCGATGCCCACTGCCTTCATCGAATACGAAAAAATCGCATATCCGCTTCGGCGTATACGCTCGCTCCAGCACACCACGCCCAGACCCGCCACCAGTCCGATCAGTACCCGACCTGCCGGACCAACCCACTCATTCTCGAACGCATATTTCAGGAAGTACGAGACACCGATCAAAACGGCAACAATGCCGATGCGATTCAACCAGTACCCGCCAATCGTCGATTCGAGTTTGTCGTGTGACTGGGATTTGCCTTGTATTTCATCCGCGATAATCTGAGGAATGCGTGGCTGCGGCTCGCGCAAGGCGGCGAGTTGCTCAAGCCTATACACCCGCTCGGTCAGGGCCGCAATGAGCCGCAGCACCTCTTTAGAATGTTCATCGTTCGCCATCGGTTGTTCATTCGCCAGCGGCCAGCTCTTGTGAGTGTGCGCAAACATACCAAGGCCGGAGTGGTCCGTCTAGAAGAAAGCCCGATCGGTGTCCCGATATTGGCAGCTGTAGCGGTGGTCTATGACCTCCGAGAATCCAGCGCTTATCGAGCGCCGCTACAGTTCTGGATCGGGCTGCTTGGAATGACTATAGCCCGTAATTGCGGAACGAACCCTGCACCTTTCAGATGCCCGGCGTGTTCACCCTGATCCTGTAAATTCCCGTGCGGGCGGCGATGTAGAGCGTCTTCTTGTCGGCGTCGCCGAATCCAATATTGGTGGAAGTCTCCGGCGCGCGGATGGTGCCGAGATGCTTCCCTTCCGGCGAGACGATCCACACGCCGCCGGGACCAGTCTCGTAGAGATTGCCCTTGGTATCGACTCGCAGACCGTCGGTGACTCCGGTTCCGGTTGCCTTGCTCATGTCGATGAACAGCTTGCCGTTGGCGAGCGTGCCGTCGGCGCGCACTTCGTAGCGGTTGACATAATTGTCGCGGCTGCCGTTGACGTAGAGATATTTCTCGTCGGGTGAGAAGGCGAGGCCGTTGGTCGCCGGCATGTCCTTGACCACCAGCGTGAGCTTGCCGTCTTTCCACATGTACACCGCATTGAAATCGAGCTCCCTGCGGGGATCCTTCTCGCGCAGGCGGAAGGCGCCGAACGTATCGGTGAAGTAGATCGCGCCGTCGCGTCTGACCACGACGTCATTGGGGCCGCCGAAGCGCTTCCCCTCGTAGCGGTCGGCCAGCACCGTGCGCTGGCCGTTCTTCTCGATCCTCATGAGCGAGCGGCCCGCAAAGGTGGCGATGATCAACCGCCCCTGGCGGTCGAGAGTCAGCCCGTCCGCGCCGATCATGGCGAATTCTTCGAACCCGGGATCGTTGCGCTCGCGGCCGTTGTTCTGTATGCCGCCCCAGCGCCAGACCTCCGGCCCGTTGTAGCCGACATTGCTGAGATAGACCGACGCTCTGCCGTCCGGTGTGAGCTTCCAGATCACATTGCCAGGGATATCGGTGAACAGCAGATACCCTTCCCCGCCGTTCTGCACCCACACCGGCCCTTCCGTGAAGCCAAAGCCGCCCTTGACCAGCTCGACCTTGGCATCGGGCGAGACCAGCACATCCAGGGCCGGATCAAGCCGCACGACGGCGTTGTCTTTCGAAGATTGAGCGCTTGCAACAAAACTCGCGAGCACGCCTGCAATCGCGGCTTTCAATATTCTGGTCATCTTCTCCTCCGGCAATCGAAGCAGAACGGCTGGACGTGGCGCCGTATTCAACTCCGCAGAATGGGCATTCCGCGTATCCTTACTCCATTCATGTCAGCTCGCATTCAAACTATCACGCTCCTTCGGTCCTAAAAAAGGGTTTAACAAAAAATTTCCCGGTCCGGGGCCGCCTCGGTTCAGGGACGCAAAAAGGCGACGTACCGTGGTCACGACCTGCACGCTCGCTGATGCCGCGCAGCTCAGCGAAATTGCCGGGCATCATCGCTCATGGCAAGCTTCCGCCCCACGCCGTGGGAGCATTCCATCATGAGGCCTCGCCGCGGCCACGAGTCCACTATAAGCATCCCCCGGTAAGTAGGCCCTCGCTCGCGTTCGGGATTTCCAAGGTCAGGTCGTTGGAGTGGGAAGGAACCAATTTTGAAGTGATAATTGGTTAAATGGACGCGCAATGCAAAAAACTCTTGTCTGCGGTAAGTCTCGCAATACTCTGCGCGATTTCATTGTATTCCCAATCGCCAACGCCTTCAGAACCGGTAGACAAGGATGAGGAGGAGACGACCCTCTTTCCGCATTCCAAAACCTCACCAATCTGGATTTCTGGACAAATCAATCTCATTCATCAGCAACACGCTGCATTTCATGCCCGCTATACGGGCGAGAATAGTCTCAAGCCTTTTCGCGAGAAGGCAACGTCGCGGCTGCTCACGTTATACACAGGCGTTCAACTGACGAGGTCAACGGAGCTTCTCTTCGATGTTGAGAGCGCTGGAGGCCGTGGAATCAGCGATGCTCTGGGATTGGCTGGATTCACGAATCTCGATGTCGTCCGCAATCCCACACTGGGTTCAAGGCCGTATCTTGCCCGCCTGATGCTCCATCAGACAATCGCGTTGAGTAGAGAACAGGTCGAAGTTGAACGTGATTTCTTGTCGCTCGATACAGAGAAGCCGGAGAAAAGGCTGGAAATTCGTTTCGGCAAACTCAGTCTTGCGGACTTCTTCGATGTGAATTCCGTCGGCAGCGATAGTCGTTTCCAATTCATGAATTGGACCACGGACAACAATGGTGCGTACGACTACGCAGCGGATACTCGCGGTTACACGTACGGTGGCCTTGTCGAATATCAGAATCCTATATGGGGAATACGATTCGGGGAAGCCTTAATGCCGAAGGTTGCCAATGGGATCAAGCTCGACTGGAATCTCCGACGCGCACGGGCCGAAAGTCTCGAAGTTGAACTGCATCCGTCGCGCAGTCCGAACAGATCATCCACGGTGCGATTCCTCAGTTATGTCAATCACGCCAACATGGGCAGCTATCGTGAGGCCATTGATGCGTTCTTGCAGCATCGTGATCCAGCGCCAGATATTGAAGGTCACCGAAGAGAGGGTCGAGTAAAGTACGGTTTCGGTTTCAATGCTGAGCAGCAGTTAACAGATCAGATCCGGATATACACGCGTGTCGGCTGGAACGAAGGGCATCACGAATCGTTTGCGTATACAGAAGTGAATAGCTCAGCAGCTGTTGGTGGCGACATTCGAGGAAAGGCATGGCGCCGCGCACGGGACAAGATCGGGATTGCGTGGGTCCATAACAGCATCTCGGGCGATCACCGCCGATATTTGGAGCTAGGCGGGAAGGGTTTCCTCCTTGGAGATGGAACACTGACGTACGGTCATGAAAAGATCCTGGAGGCTTACTATGCTGCACGATTAAGGCGCGGCGTATCCGCTTCAATCGATCTGCAGTACATTGCGAATCCCGGATACAACCGTGATCGCGGGCCGGTCGTGATACCTGGCCTCAGACTTCACATCGAGTTCTAGAGTCATCGGACCGGAATGGGCTGGCCGCCACGCAATTTACCTGTCCGCAGAAAAGTCTGAGTGCTCTGATTTTGGTATAGGCGTGTGGAAGGGCGGGTCAACCGTTCCTAGTATTCCGGGACTCACGTCCCCATTTTCCCCCGAAATCCAAAAGACCCCACTACGTGATTTTTGTGCCTCTTTGTAGCTATTCCCTTTGGTGCTAGTATCGATACCCACAATCCGTTCGAACGACGCGAAATTAAGAGCAATTCTGGCCCGCAGGAGGTGCCACATGAAACCTGTCATGTTCGCGATAATCTTCGCCGTGCTGACGACGCCGCTCGCCGCGCAGTGGCTGCATTATCCCACACCTGGGATTCCGCGGACGCCCGACGGAAAACCGGACCTCTCGGCTCCGGCGCCGAAGACTCCGGATGGCAAGCCCGACCTGTCGGGCGTCTGGACAATCAGAAACGGCAACAAATATTTTCAGGACCTGGGTGCGGACGGAGTTGAGATTCCCATGTTGCCCTGGGCAAAAGCGCTTTACGAGCAGCGCAAGGCGAACCTGCAGAAGGGGCATCCGTCCGAGCGTTGCCTCGGGCACGGCGTGGCGGATTTCGATACGGTTGCCACGCCCCGCAAGATTATCCAGACTCCTCAAGTCATTGCGATTCTCTTCGAGGCATATAACCAATACCGCCAGATCCTCATGGATGGTCGGCCTCTCCCCGAACCCGACGTACCGTCCTACCACGGTTACTCGGTTGGCAAGTGGGAGGGCGATACCCTGGTCGTCGAGACCAACACCTTTAATGATCAAGGCTGGCTCGACATGAATGGGCACCCCCAAACCGAAACGACGCACATCACCGAACGCTACACGCGCCGCAACTTCGGGCACATCGATCTGGAAGTCACCATTAACGACCCGAAGGCGTATTCCAGACCTTGGACCGTCAAA
>QHXC01000284.1 GCA_003222815.1 Acidobacteriota bacterium
CATCCGTGGTGAACTTATA
Source organism: Acidobacteriota bacterium (assembly GCA_003222815.1). Taxonomy (GTDB): domain Bacteria; phylum Acidobacteriota; class Terriglobia; order 20CM-2-55-15; family 20CM-2-55-15; genus 20CM-2-55-15. Next base: position 20 of record QHXC01000284.1, read on the forward strand.
CACGCGGCCATCTGCGATCTTCAATTCCTGGAGAAAGCCGCTGTTCGAGCCATCTTTGGCAGCCAGCGCCGCCACTGTGACTTCATCCCCGGGCTTCAAGCCACCCCGGTCCGCCCTGCTCATCCCGGCCCTGCGGAGAGCGGCCGCCCCTCCCAACTCGAAAGCCCACTTTTGAACCTTGCCGTCGGCGCCTTTTACATTCACAGTGAGGTACGAATGTGGATTAATCCACTCGATCTTCGCTACAGTTCCGCTGATGCTCACTGTTTTGTGAATGTCAAACTGCGACTGGACCGAATGGTGCGCCGATACAGATCCGGCCAAAGCCCAACCGCAAAGCAAAGCAGTGAATAGGGCACTGCCGATTCGGAAACGCGTCATATTGCCTCCTTGACCGACTTGAGTGCGAGCTCCTTTCTCTGTTGCGACAAAGATGGCCGCTCGTTGACTCCAACCAGCTACACTCCGCGGCGCTAGAATAATTCCAGCCATAGGTCAGCGTCAACTGGCTTCACACGATCTGCCCGGCGGAAATCATCGTTAATGGCTCAATGCACTTGATGCGTTCGCGTAATTGGCGTAATTCGCGGCCCCTCTGCCTGCGTCTATAAAAAGGAGAGCAGCGCTGAGGGCGTAAGGAATAATAAAAAAAAACTCATAGTCTTTTCCCCCTGGCAAAATAGGCATACAATCCCGTAAAACTGCGAGGACGAAATGAACAGATCGTTGAGCCTGAGAAGTTTGTTCGGGGTCGCCACTTCGATGGCGATCCTGCTGCTCTTTTGTGTGCCTGTTCGTGCGCAGTGGGTGAAGGTGCCTGCCGCTGCGATTCCGCGCATGCCCGATGGCAAGCCGAATCTCGCGGCGCCGGCGCCACGATTGCCCAATGGCCAGCCGGACCTGTCCGGAATCTGGGAACCCAATGGCAACAGGTACGTGCAGAATCTTGCGGCGGACCTCAAACCTGGGGACGTCCCGTTCCAGCCTTGGGCCAAGGCGCTCGCCGATCAACGCGCAGACGGATCACATGAGAGAGAGAATCCGGATGCGAACTGCCTACCCCAAGGCGTGCCCAGGATCGACGCGGCCCCTCCACCGTGGAAGGTCGTCCAGACGCCGGGATATGTCGTCATCATCTACGAAGCCATGAATCTCTGGCGGCAGATCTTCCTCGATGGCCGTGAGCTGGCAGAAGACTTCACTCCGTCATGGATGGGTTATTCAATCGGTAAGTGGGACGGCGACACTCTGGTGGTCGACACCAGGGGTTTCAATGGAAAGGCCTGGCTGGACCAGCCAGGCAAACCATCCACGGATGCCTTGCATGTCATCGAACGTTTCCGGCGGAAAGACTTTGGACACATGGATATTCAGATTACGATCGATGACCCCAAAGCCTATACCAAGCCTTGGACAGTCACGGAAGAAGTGCATTTGCTCACGAATACGGAGCTGATGGAATTCATTTGCAACGAAAACAACCTCGATGTGGAACATCTGCCGGGCAACTCCATCAAGTAACGCGATCGACGATATCGCGCATTTCCGGATCGTGGCAAAACCGAAAATGTGCAGAATCGTGGCCTAATTTGCGAATTCGCCGCCCACCGATGGAATGTTCCGCGAAGGCGATTGGATGTATAATCGGCCGTAACTTAACTTAGAAGCCCAGATGGAAATGCCGGTTTGCTGGGAAGGAGGCAAGGTTATGATGTCTCTGGTTCTTGCGGGGTTGGCAGTGGCCGCCATAGCATCCGAACAGTCCTCGCCCGTTACTTTTGCGAAGGACGTACTTCCCATTCTGCAGAAAAACTGTCAGAGCTGTCATCGACCAGGCCAGATCGCCCCGATGTCGCTCCTTAGTTATCAGGAGGCGCGTCCCTGGGCAAAAGCGATCAAGGCCGCTGTGGCGACGAGGAAAATGCCGCCTTGGTCCGCTGACCCGAGTTATGGGCATTTCACGAACGATCGTTCGCTGAAACAGAGTGAGATTGACACCCTCGTGAAATGGGCCGACAGCGGAGCCGCCGAAGGTAATCCAAAGGATGCGCCGGCCCCGATTCAATGGCCCAAAGACGGTTGGAATATCCAGCCGGAAGTCGTCTTGGATCTGCCGCCCCATGAGGTTCCAGCGAAGGGGATCTTGGAGTGGGAACTACTTGCGCTGCCGGCTCCTTTCAAGGGCGACACATGGGTCACGTCGATGGAAATTCTGCCGGGCAACTCGTCGGTGGTGCATCACATTTGTTTCAGCTTCGAGAAACATCGGCCCACCACGGTGTACAACCGCTACGAGTGGGTGCAGGTACCGCGAGATGAGACGGGCAATCCCACGCCCGGCAACAGCGGATTCGGGGAGTTGCCGGGGATGACCATCGCTATGCGCGACGTGGGCAGCACCGAGGTGAAGCTCAGGCAGGGCCACCCGACTCTGAAGCAAACCCTCGATTTTTGCTACCTGCCTGGCGCAAGCTATGACGACTACCGCGTTTGGAATGCCGGGAAGCTCGTACCTGCCGGATCGGACATCATCGTGAGTCTACATTACACGACGAACGGTGATACCGTCACGGACCAGACGAAGATCGGCTTTACGGTGGCGAAGACGCCGCCGGAGAAGAAATTCGTCGTTCAGGGCTCGGGCGAGGATACACCCGTCATCGTGCCAACGCCTGCCAGCACCAGGGCGGCATTTGCTTCCTCGTACAATCCGGAATTTGCGATTCCGCCGAACGAAGGCAACTATCTGGCGCCTCCGATGGATATCACCTTCCTCAAGGACGTCGAAATCGTGCGGCTGCGTCCCCACGCGCATGTCCGTGGTAAGAGCGCCCAGTACAAAGTGACCTATACGGATGGACGGGAAGAAATCGTACTGAATGTTCCGCACTACGATTTTAATTGGCAGCATTCCTACTTAACCTCGCTGAAGCTACCGAAGGGCACCCGAATGCACTTCGAATTTCGCTACGACAATTCGGCAAGCAACAAGTTCAATCCCGATCCGAAGAGATGGGTCTATCAAGGGTTTCAGAGTTGGGAAGAAATGATGGCTCCCAATGTCGGATTCCTCCTGGACCGTGACGCCGATGTGGGAAGTCTCATGTCCGTGACGAATTGAGTGAGGGAGGCTAGTGACTTGCTGGTTTCTGAACATCACCGATTCGCATTCGCCAATCGCCAGTGTCTAACAGCCATGTGCAATAGCCAAAGCAATTGCTGAGGATATTGCACATCTTTGTTGCGTACCTGGCGATTGGCGATTGCAGATTTCAGATCTGGCTGCGTGGCCGTGCTGAGAGTTTCGGATGAAACCCGAGAATTGATTAGTGAGTAATGATTAGTGCGCTTGGCAGATGAAAGATCGAGATTTTGCCCACAAAAGCCAGCGACGATTCCTGCATCCCGGCGCGACATTATTCCTTCCGCCCTTCCGGTCGGCAACCACACCGTCGCAATTATGGATCGCGAATCATTCCGCGGCTTCCCCGAAAGACTCGGCCCCACGTTCGACGTCCAAGTTCTCGGTGAGTCCGCACAGTTCATTTGCTTCAAAGCCGCTCGCCGCCCCGGCTCGCCAGCTTCTGCTTATCCGGTTGCTTCAGCAAGGCCCCACAGGTAGCGTTGAACGGCGCCACGACCACCGTTTCCTAAGACTCTGCGCCAATTTCAAATCGACTTTGCGAATGAAGAGGCTTGTCAGGAAAATCTGGCAGCCTGTCGCTGGCCCGATGGTTTCATTCGAAATTGCAAATCCAATGAGCCAACGACCCACGGACCCAACGATACGCAATTTCCGAGACGTCACGGCTAAATAGGAACGAAATACTTGGAGGACACGATGGGCAAATTACGGATCAGTCATGACCGCGAGGTCTCGCTGATAGCCCCCGCCTTAGGCCATGAACCCTATCTTTTGTTTGAACTCCCGAAAGGCTTCTGACAGAATCCCGCGATCCACATCAAAAAAGGAGGGGTCATGGGGCGTATCAATACGAAAAGTGTCGTCGTTGGGGGACTGATTGCGGGATTAGTCATCAATATCAGTGAAACCATTCTGAACATTCCGGTGATCGGAGCACAGCTGGAAGCTTCCTTGAAGGCTCTCAATTTACCTCCGGTAGGAGGGGGAGCCGTCGGAGTGTTCATCGTTGGCGGTTTTGCGCTGGGGCTTGTGCTCGTGTGGCTGTATGCTGCGATCCGGCCGCGATTTGGCGCGGGACCGAAGACTGCTTTCCTCTCCGCAGTCGTTCTTTGGTTTTTAGCCTATTTCTGGCCGTCGCTGGGGCTAGGCTTGATGGGATACATGCCGGGTAAGCTTCTGACGGTTGGAGTGGCTTGGGGTCTTGCCGAAGTCATCATTGCTGCGCTTATCGGAGGATGGTTCTATACGGAGGCCTGACCGGCGAAGTCAGGATTCTGTTTAACCACGCTAGATTTCTGAGAATGGCCGCGATTGGCGCCAGCTTCGACTTAAACCTGTATCCTCCGGCTGGCACAGCGCCGAGGGTTCTCTCCGGGACGGGACACATATTGTTGTCGCGACGAGACTCGTGTCCGAGGCGGAAATCATCGTGTCCGTCATGGAAAAACGTCTCTCCTTCGCGGGAATGAGTGTGTCCGCGATGGAAATGAATGCTTC
>QHXC01000285.1 GCA_003222815.1 Acidobacteriota bacterium
TCGGTATCTTCTATCTGGAGCGCGATTTGCTTGAAAGTCATCAATGCCGATTTCAGCTGCGGTGTGCATGTTCCAGCCCGGTTCACTGAACAACGGGGGTACGTGACACGTCGAGCACGTAGCCTTGCCTTCGAATATCGCTTTGCCTCTCACAATGGTTTGGGGTGGAGCTGGCGGAGCTCCGAAAATCTCGCGAATCGATTGCGGACCCTGAGATTCTCTGTGAATTGGCGGTGCCGGCGCTGGAATCGCCAATTGATAGAAATGCAGTGCAGCAAGCTTTGAAGTGATCAGGTCCGGGTTGTTTCGAACATTGCCAAAACCCGCGCGCGCGCCCACCGGAAACTGTGCCGGGTTGTTGATCCGGGGATCGTAGAACGTGCCTTTCCCGTGCATCTCAAGGTTCGCCACGAAAGCATTCCAGTGTGTGACTGAACCCCACCCTGTCCATGTGTGAAGGTTGACGCCCGCCAGGCCAAAAGCGGGAGGAATCAAAGTAGCAGCTGTTTTTCCATCATCGCGGAAGGCTTTCCCATCGAGAAACACCTCGGCGTCGAACTTGCCTGGTCCCCAACTCTTAAGCACGGAGCGAACGGTGGCTTCATCGACACCCAGCAGGTTCGACACCGTCGACAGGTCTGGCGCGAGGGAGACAATCGCGCCAACGTTGAGATCGCGACTGGCCCATCCATCCAGTCGCCGGCCAATTCCTGGCGCAAATGAATCGTCGACAGTTGAATGGCACAATGCGCACTGGATTCCGATGGACCGGATTGCGCCTCGTTGATCGAAGAAGCCCGTCACACCTACGACGGCATTGAGCCGAAGTAACCCTAACGTGTTTGCAGGATCGTCGAGATCAACACGTCCTTCTCGAATGGTCTCAGCAAGATCGGGAGGTAGTGCCTCCGAGTCCACTTTCAAGCCAACCGCCAAGGCAGTGCGTGGGCTGACGCCCTGGCCGACACCGCCGAATCGGGAGCCGGCTATTGCTTGATGAAGCTTCAGGGCGTCGCCCCAAAACGCTTCATCTCCAAATGTATCAAATCGAAATATCTCGCGTCCTTGTTCAATGAAATCACTCGCATTTCTGCGAATGACGTCGTCAAAATCTCGCGCTGGTCCTTGACGGGATACCGAATTCTGGCTCATGACCACAAATGGTAGACCCAGGATGCATGCGACCATCGCGATCAAGAATACTGTCGAAATCGATTTCAGATTCTTCATACGTCGCTCCTCGTCTCTTCTCCGTTATGCTCCCAAGCCTGGGCTGTGCCCTTGTTTGGCGTTGCCATGAATCCGCTGAGCCGAGGCTGCGGGCTCAACCATAGCTTCCGTTAACGATGCCAACGTGTACGCCCCAACCGCTAAAACGAGATCGCGCACAGCGACATAGCTTCCGACTCGTGTCCATCGAGTCAAAATGGCTATGCCGACGATCATCTCGATAACACCCGCGACCCGCATGAACGTGGTGGCGCTGATAGGCAGAACTTGTTGTAGTATCGGACTCTGATATTGGGTCCAGTCCGTCAGAATATTGAAGAACTTGTCCAGACCCGCCAGAAACGGAACTAGGCCAAAGCTGAGACGCAACGCCCACCACGCCGAGTGAAGCCTGCTCTCGGATACTCTAATCATTTGCTTGTCCTCCTCAGTGTTTCGGAATTTGCTCTGGTTGTACGGAGTAGGGAGCGGGAGATTTGTTACAATTCTTCAGCGGGAAAAATTTTTCAGACATCCTGTCACGTTTATTACCTCCGAGACTCTGTAAGTATGGAGGTGTCTAACCTTATGGACGGTGGAGTGCGGTCGGAAATCAAACATGCAACCTTGACCGACGACGAAGTCGTGCGCCGGGTATTGGGCGGCGATATCGCGTTGTTGGAAATCATCATGAGGCGGTACAACCAGCGGCTTTTTCGGGTAGTGCGTTCGATCCTCAAGGATGACTCGCAGGCCGAGGATATTGTCCAGGAGGCCTACGTCCGCGCCTACGAGCACTTGTCTCAGTTTGAAGGCCGTGCGAAGTTTTCGACATGGCTAACGAAGATCGCCATCTATGAGGCTTACGCTCGTCTGCGCCGTTTCGACTATCAAAACGTGGACAGCATTTCGGAACTGGAGGACCAGGGTCTGTATATGAAATCCAACGAACGCGACCCAGAACGGCAGACCTTCGACGGTGAAATAAAGCTGCTGCTTGAAAGAGCCTTTGACGCGCTACCGAGCGATTACAGATCGGTCTTCATGCTTCGGGAAATTGAAGGATTGAGCACTGCCGAAACAGCCGAATGTTTGGAGATCAGCGAAGAGAACGTGAAGACGCGTCTCCATCGCGCTCGTGAGCTCCTCCAGCGGGAGCTGTACTCGGCCGCCGGTGCTCCCAGGACAGCTTTTCAGTTCCTCGGAGCACGGTGCGACCGAGTCGTCGCCCGCGTGATGGCCAGAATTCAGGAGAGTGACAGCGGATCGAGTGCGGGAAGAAAGTTTTCACGAGATTAAAACGGATGTCCCTCGCCTTGCGGGATCGGCTTGCGCAACCTGGCCGCGATGTCTCTTTCGGCGGCTAGTCGTTCTAAGAACAATGCAACCAATTCGGATTACATGACTCTCTATAAGAATAGAAGGAGGTACCTATGGGAGAACTGACGAGAGTGGCGTCGATCAGGGATGTTCCGTCAGGTCAAGCGATCGCGGTCGAGGCAGATGGACAACGGATCGCGATTTTCAATGCCAACGGCGAATTCCATGCCATTGGCGACACATGCACGCATCGAGGGGGACCCTTGTCTCAAGGAAAGATGGAAGGTACGGTGGTTACGTGCCCATGGCACGGAGCAAGGTACGACATTCGGACTGGCAAGGTCTTGAGTCCTCCTGCTCCAGGAGACGTTCGCTCCTATCGAGTCGTCGTGGAGGGCGATGAGCTTAAGGTTGAGCTTTGATGGGATCACTTACATCATGAAGCTCCGACACAGAAGCGAAGTGGCCGAGGGCACGATGTTCTGAAGAATTCAGCGGCTATTAATACAAGGGTCACGCAGAACGTTGAGCGGCGCTCGGCCGACGGTGGTAGGATGAACCGATTCGGCAAACTTAATAAGCGAGGAGTGTGCCACAGATCATGTTGATCAATGAAAAGGAGCGGCGAAGACCGCTGTTGGCGAATGCAGCCATCACGATTGCCCTCCTATTGGCGACGATCTGCGTCGTCACGGGCCCGACTTCGCTTCGAAGCTTCGTCGGGGTCGCCGTAGCCTCTGGCGAAGGCGCGCAGACTCCCGCCGCAGGGAACAAGGCGCCAACGGTCGCCGGCAAAACGGCACCAGCGCTGAAGACGCCGTGGGGCGAGCCGGATCTACAGGGCATCTGGTGCAGAGATGTCGACATACCGCTGCAGCGCCCCACCAAGTACGGCGACCGGGAGTTTTTGACTGACGTAGAGCGCGCCGAGCTTGATCGACGAGTTGCGGATATTGTCAGCCGAGACAGCACCGAAACCCGCCGGGTGCGGGGCACCGAGCGAGACGTGAATGCCGAATTCCTCCAGGCACCCTTCACGATGCATTTGCCCGTCGGCAGGCGGACCTCACTCATCATCGATCCGCCGAACGGGAGAATTCCTCCGCTCACGCCTGAGGCTCAGAAAACCAGGGCCGTCCTGCGACAGTTTCAGCTGGCGCTCCTGCAACCCACCTCAGCCTGCGAAGAGCAACTCCCTGGCTGCGCCGGCGGAAAGTACGGACCCGTATCACCGAGACGAAACGAAACGCCTCCAATGTATTTGAGCGGCGCAGGTGGGGGGTCGATCAACCGCGCTGATGGCCCGGAGGACCGCAGCCTGAGCGAGCGCTGTTTGGGCGGCGTCCTGCCAGACTTTGGTAGCTGGATTGGCGGTTTCAGTCGAATTGTGCAGGCTCCCGGCGAGGTATCGATCTTCTACGATATGGGCGCCGGGCAGGGCCGGTATCGTCAGATCCCAATCACGACAGCCCCACACCTCCGTGCGAATGTCCGCCAATGGTGGGGGGATTCACGAGGCCGTTGGGAGGGCACCACGCTGGTCGTCGACGTCACGAATTTCTCGCCGAAATCAGATTTTCAGGGAGCTCACGAAAATCTGCATCTCGTGGAACGGTGGACGCGTCTCAACGCGGACACGATCGAGTATGTCGTCACCATTGAGGACACGACGACGTGGACGAGACCGTGGACCGTCAGGCAGGAGTTGAAGAAGCAAAGCGATGCGGCGAATCGAATTTACTATGAGCCGCGGTGCCACGAGGGGAATTTCGGCCTGCCGGCGTTGCTGCGCGGGGCGCGTGTCGCAGAGCGGGAGTTCGCGGAAGGACGAGGCCCTGATCCCGCGACCCTGTGTATCGTGATCGCCGGATGCGGAGGATTTGTCCGCGGCGGCTTTGCCGACGAGGGGCCGGACGCGGATCCGTTCGCGGACCCGGTGCGGTAACGAACGCCTTCAGCTTCACCGCGCTAGCGACTCGTGAAGCGACTACTGTAGCTGAAGGTCATCTGGCGCGGTGGGAGTCGGGCAATTTTGCGGAGGATATGGGCGCTGCCGCTGCCGACTGGATAATCTCGGATCCGTTCGGGTTTCCTGGACTTGAGTTCGAACAGCAATGGTTGAACGATCAAGTTGTCCTTTCTCTGGCCACAATCGCAGGCTCCGCCGGCCCGCGCGAACTCTGACCTTGCGGGCATGGCTCTTTCGATTCTGGCTGGGATTTAGCATCCTCTCGACGTCTCTCGCCGGCAGGGGCCAGGAGGGGGGCGCGCCGGAAAAACCCAAGTCCGCCGAAGAAAGCCGCCGCAACGAGAACGTCCAGTTCAATCTGATCGATAACAACGCCCTCAAGGAGCTCAATGTCCGCCTCGGCAGCAGTGCCACCGTCACCCCCGCCTTCCAACCGGAATTCCGTTACTTCGGTACGGAATTCGGCAACAAGCCGTCCGGACCGATGCACCTCAGCCCAGTCTCCAGCTCCCGAGACTTCCATGGCGGAATTTCCTTCACTCACAGCAACAGTATCTTCAGCGCGCGATCGTTCTTCCAGGTCGGCAGCGTGAAGCCCGCTCACGAAAACAATTACGGGTTTGTGGCCGGTGTTGGCCTGTGGCGTGGCGCGCATCTCACGCTGGATGGCTCCGGACAAAAACTTCGGGGCAGCGTGAACGGCAATGTGTTGGTGCCTCTCGCCTCGGAGCGCGTGCCGCTCACCACCGATGCTGGTGCCTACCACCTGATCCAGCGCTGGATCGACGCCTACCCGAAACTTGCGCCCAACCGCAACGACGTCGATCCCCGGATGCTCAACACCAACTCGCCGCAGTCCATTAACACCGACGCCTCCACGATCCGGCTGGACCAGGATCTGGGCGGGCGCGACCGCCTGTTCCTGCGCCACGCCTTCACAAATCAGCAGGTCCAGGCGTTCGAATTCGTGGCCGGCCAGAATCCCGACACGAACACCAAGTCCCACAATGCGCGTCTGACCTGGAACCACTTCTTCGATCCCCGCTCGTTCATTGACTTCACCACGGGTTTCGATCGCGTCCATTCGCTGTTGGTTCCGGAACCCAACGCTGTGGGACCGCAGGTAATCATCGGGACTTCCTACACCGCAGGTGCGGAGTGGGTCCGGGATCAGAACAACGGCCGTGAGGCGTCGAGCGACCGAGGCAATTATTACTTCCGCGCCGATTTCGGCCGCGACGCTATCACCAACTTTCGCTTGGGTATTCCCAGCCGTTACAGTGTCGGCATTGGCGAAGGGTATCGGGGTTTTCGCTGGTGGGAACAGCAGTACTTCGCGGGCGACATCTGGAAAGTCCGGTCCAATTTGACTACTAACTTCGGTCTGCGCTACCAGCCAATCACCGGTCCCAGCGAGGTGAACCACCTTACCGAAATCAACTTCGATTGCAACTGCAAGGCGCTTGCGCCCCAGTTCGGTTTCGCGTGGCAGCTCCCGCGTGCCGGCGTCATTCGCGCCGCGTACGGACTTCAATTCGGCGACATCTACTACCAAACTCTTCAGCAAGTGCGCTGGGATCCGCCAGGGTTTCTCAAAGTCGAGGTCCAGGCGCCGCCGCTCCTCAACCCGCTCGTGAATACGTACCTGGGGCCCGGCGCGCGCCACACCCAATTTGAGGTGCCGTCCAACTTGAAGGCGCCCTACACGCACGAATACAACTTCAGTTGGGATCCTTTGGCGGGCCGTCCCTGGAACATCCAACTCAGTTACATCGGCAGCCGCACCCACAAGCTCTTTATGATGTGGTTCACGAA
>QHXC01000126.1 GCA_003222815.1 Acidobacteriota bacterium
CGCATCCATCATAGGATGGCCGGCGTCGGAAGCTCTACACTTTCACGTTGGCTGGATCCGTTGCCGTGCCGGGGAGGTAGGACCGCTCCACGATGGACCAGGCAGGGTGACCAACGCTGGTTCGTGTTCTTTCGGACAATAGTCAGTTGCGTCTCCACTCAAACACCTGAGGATCAGTATGGCTAAGAACAAATCTGAAATCTCGCGGTTACCGTTTCTGAACACCGAGTTCCTGAAAAGCCCTGCGGCCAGGACCATCCGAATCCTATCTGAGTACCTGGAACCGGCAGAACGGCTTCGACGCGCGCGCATTCGTGACACGATTGTCTTCTTCGGCTCGGCTCGTTCGCCCTCGCCTGAACAGGCAGCACAGCAGTTGGCGGAGGTCAATGAACAAATTGTGCGGGCAGGCTCGGTTTCAGCGGAACTGTCAGAAGCTCGGACGCGCGCGGGGACGGCAGTGAGGCTGGCCCGCTACTATCGGGATGCGGTCGATCTGTCCCGCAGATTGACCGAATGGTCCAAGTCGTTAACCGGGAATTATGACTTCATCATCTGTTCAGGAGGTTCGGGAGGGATGATGGAAGCGGCCAATCGCGGAGCGTCGCTCGCCGGCGGCAAGACCATCGGATTCAATATTCAACTGCCGCACGAGCAGGCTGTAAACAGCTATGTCCCTCGTGAGCTGGTCTTCAATTTCTACTATTTTTTCATGCGCAAGTTTTGGTTTCTCTACCTTGCGAAAGCGCTGGTGATCTTTCCGGGCGGCTTTGGCACGATGGACGAGTTCTTCGAGGTCTTGACGCTGATTCAGACCAAGAAACCGCGCAAGACCATGCCTGTTGTGCTGTTCGGCAATGAATACTGGGACGAAGTGATCAACTTCGACGCCTTCGTCCGGTGGGGCACAGTCAGCGCAGAGGAACTTCAAGTGTTCTACAAAACGGATTCTGTCGATGATGCCTACAAGTATCTGACCGGAAAGCTTGAGGGGCTTTACACGACGCCCGAAGGACTGGAGCAGATCAAGCTCACCTAGGTCCTCTTGGCGGGCAGAATGTTCACAACGCGGCAAGCCGCAACCAAAATCTGAGCCGCGAATTGCGCGAATGACGCGAATGGGCCGCCCGCAATTACTGCAATGTGGCAATACTCTGCGGCCCATTCGCGTCATTCGCGCAATTCGCGGCAAAAAAATCTCCGCAAAAATCCAAGAAACCCGCCATTAGTAGTACAAAATGGTCAAATTCATGATGAAGACCTGCCTTCATTGCAATCAATGATGAGCTGAAAAGTCGAGATTCCGGAGTGCGACTACGATCTTGTATCGACCTTGAACGGCTCGATTGAACACCTTCGAGCACGTGTGAAGGCCGCATGAATTGTCACAATCGAGGAGCGGCGGGAAACAAAGGTGTTTGTTGTTTTTGCGGGTGGATGGTCTACTGTCCTGTGCTTGTGTAGGCGATCTCCCGATCTCTCCGCCTCCTCAGTTCGTTCGCGTACTGCCTCCCGATCACCTGGGAGTGCTCACGCGCCCACACGGAAAGCTTGATTCGTCCGACTGGGGACGATCCGGTCGCAAGAAGACCCTGCAGCAGACCTTCGATCTCGTCCCAGGTGACGACGACATCGCCGAGAGCCTTACCGAGAAGCCAAGCGGCGGCGTAACCGATCCGGGGAGGCACAGATATGATGGGGCGCCGCACTCCGATCGCACGAGCGATTTCCTCCACAAGTTCGCGGTAGGTGAAGGTCTCAGGTCCAATCGCGTTGATCGTTTGGGGCGTGCGCTCGGCTCCCTGGGCAACGGCGAGTTCGGCAAAGTCGCTCACGTGGATCGGTTGCACGCGATATTCGCCCGTACCGAATACCCCGAATACGGGGAAGTGGCGAAGGACCCAGGCAACGTTATTGATCAGAATGCCCTCACCTCCAAACAGCAGCGCGGGTCTCAGTATCGCGTGGGAGAGTCCCGACTCGCGGAGTTCCTGCTCAAGCACCGCTTTTCCACGGAAGTATTCGAAGGGCGAGTTCTCAGAAGGATTTGTGATGCTGACGTGTACGACGCGCCAAACGCCGGCGGCGCGAGCCGCGTTAAACAAAACGCGTGTGTTCTCGACAGCTCGCGTGTAGCGGAAATCCGAATAGTTGAAGCGTACCCAGTACGTGTTATAGAGGACTGAAGCACCGTCGAGTGACGCCGTCAGCCGATCCGGGCGATCGAAGTTGAATGGGAGGGCCTCAACTCGATCTCCAAAGGGATTGGGGCGCTTTGGAGAATTGGTGAGCGTACGAACGCGGTGGCCAGCAGCAAGCAATCGCGCAGCGATGTAGCGCCCGGAATAGCCGAACGCACCTGTTACGACGTGCAATTCATTCAAGGCCAAACGATCTCCTCCACCACACCGGCGCTGTACCTAAAAGGCAGTCATTGGATGCGCCTGTAGAGATTTCGCCATGAAACGTGAGCTCTTCCGCTGCCCGCCCTCCGAGCATCACTACGAGCTGGTCTCGCAGCTCCGTGCGAGTCATCAGGAATCGTTCTTCCGTCGGTAATTGCAGAGTATGTCCTAAGGCGCCGGAGGATCTGGGAATGATCGACACGCGATGCACCGGATCGGCGTGCTCTTCTGACAGCGCCACCAAAGCATGGCCCGCCTCGTGATAGGCGACGCGTTGTTTCTCGGCTGCACTCATCACGCGATTCTTTTCTCCAAGCCCAGCATTATTCGATCAATAGCTTCTTCGATATCGAACAGAAGTCTTCAAGAAGTCTTCAGGAAACCTCTCACTCGCTGACTGCGAAGTGTTAAGATGCTCCCAGAGGCGATCGTTTCTGTCTCGTTTAAGCGCCGGAGTAACCGCTTTTGCGGCAGTGGTCGCTGGCGGTGCTGCAACAGGCTATGGGCAGTCATCTGCGGCCGCATCCTGGCAGCCGGAGCGTCATGAGAAAGATGACTGGATGGACAAAGTGCCCGGGAAGCACCGTATGGTATTTGATACGACAACGCCGGACAGTTTGGGGAATGCGCTTGCCTTTGCGAATAATTTCATACGGGTGAACCGTAACGACTATGGTCTTCAGAGTAGCGACGTGGCGGTTATCGTCATCGTGCGCCACAATTCGACGGCTTTCGGGTATAACGATGCGATCTGGGCGAAGTACGGAGTCCCAATTTCGAAGAGAGCCAATTTTGTCGATCCGAAGACCAAGGAAGCCGCAAAGGCTAACCTGTTCAATGTGTCCGAGTATGGCGCGCAGTTGCCGAACCGGGGCACCACACTGGATGCACTCTTTAAACAGGGAGTGCAGTTGGCCGTATGTGCAACGTCCACTCGCGGGTATGCCGGAGCTATTGCCGAGGCGACCGGCGGAAACACGGACGCTATATTCAACGAATTGGTTTCGAACCTCGTGAGCACCAATGCCCGCATGGTGCCCGCGGGAATTGTCGCCGTAAATCGCGCTCAGGAGCGGGGATATTCGTTCGTAGGTTAAGGGAGTCGGTATGAAAAGAGCAGTGCTGTTTCTTGCCATCGCTGTCATCAGCGTCTCGGTCGTTTCCGCGCAATCCCAGGTGAAGAAGGAAAGCGTACCGGGAATCATCAACTTCGCCCAAATCGAAACAACCGTCGCGTGTGCTGGAGCGGTTACACCGGCATCGGTGGCTGAGATAAAGAAGATGGGATATAAAGCCATCTTCAATCTGCGCTTACCGACGGAACAAGGCGCCGATATCGAAGGCGAAGCGGCGGCCGCCAAGGCTGCCGGCGTTAATTTCGTCCATCTTCCGCTCAACGCAGCTTCGCCTGACCCGGCAGTGGTCGATAGTTTTCTCAAGGCGGTCACAGAACCAGGCAATCAGCCCGCATTCATTCATTGTGCCAGTGGAAATCGGGCTGCAGCGATGTGGTTCATCAAGCGCGTCGTAGTCGATAAATGGGACAACGATCGCGCGATTGCCGAGGCTGCGCAACTCGGCAACATAAGCCAGCCAATGAAAACTTTTGCGCTCGATTACATTCAGGCGCACAAGAAATAATTGACGCTGTTTCCTCTTGGTCGACTAAGGCTGTCTGAGATCGACACTCAGGCATTACCGGCCGGTGGCAGGCCGGATACCGTTTTCGGCGAGTTTCGTCCGGTTGGCCGGACTGTTCAGGAGTGTGACGAAGGCTTTGACCGGTTGAGAGACATTGTTCCGATACCACACCGAGTAGACCGTGGCCAGCTCAAACTCCTTAGGAAACGGGCCGGCTACGGCGTCGCGGTTGGCTTGCAGAATTTCGCTGATCTGCGTAACCCCTAGGTCGATCTTCTCCTCGAGGAGGAGGCGCATGGTATCGGGTCCATCTTTGGCGAGCGTCGCTTTCCGAAGAACCTCGTCCTTCACGCCCAACGACTCGATCACCTTCATAAAGTGAATTCCTGCCGTCGCGCCCCGGGCTGGATCGGAAAAGACGATGCGCTTCGCCGCCAGCAAAGCAGCTTTCAGCTTTTCGGGCGTGGAAATATCGGGCTTCGCGGATCCTGGGTAAAACGCAAGGCCGGCGAGAGTGTCGCCCAGGCGATATGTCGTTCCGTCCTTGAGCCTGCCCATCTTTTCGGCATCGTTGATCACTGTCACTGTTGTGATCAACAACGAGGCTTGAGGATCGTTGCGAAATTTTTGTTCCGTGGCACCGGCGGTATCGAATATCAGCGTTACCTTATTGTTCGTTGCGGCCTCGTATTGAGTGGCAATTTCGCTGAGAGGAGACTTGAAGGCCGCCGCAGCATAGACCTTCAGATCCTCACCGAATACCGGCTGACCAAACAATGTGGCTAGCAGAAACGACAGAACCGTTTTCATGTGACCGCTTTGGCAACGCATCATACCCGCAAGACGAATTGTGGAGCAATCGCAAAAGAAGAGCAGGGTTTGAACGCCTAAGCGTACCCGAATCCCGGCCAAAATGCGATCAACAGGTACGCGCCCACTGAGATGATGAATAAGGCGTGGATTTCCAATCTTTCGCGTGCGCTAATAGGCGCGAGATTCGACCGAGCGAATAATTTATAATCAGTGGCAACTTTGGGAGACTCGATTGAAGACAAGAATCGCTTGTTCTATTACAGTCCTCGTACTGGTGTCGGCACCGCTTCAGGCACAGTGGACCAAAGTGCCTGCGGCCAAGATCCCGCGGACGCCTGATGGCAATCCGGACCTTTCGGCAGCCCCACCAAGGTTGACTAATGGCCAACCCGACCTGTCGGGAATTTGGAGACCCGACAACACATATGATGGGCAGCCGGCGAATTTTGCGGCGAACCTGAAGGTCGATAACATCCCATACCAGCTTTGGGGCAAAGCGCTGTTTGAGGAGCGCACGACCGGGGTGCATGCGAGCGAAGATCCTTCCGCACGATGCCTGCCCCAGGGCGTCCCTCGCGTCGACGCGGCTCCGGGGCAGTGGAAGCTTATTCAGAAGCCCGAGTTCATTGTCATCCTTTATGAAGCTTTCAGCATCCTGTGGCGTCAGATCTTTCTCGATGGCCGGGAACTCGCGACAGATGCCCCGCCCACATGGCTGGGGTATTCGACGGGCAGGTGGGACGGTGACACGCTCGTTGTCGACACGAAGGGTTTCAATGGAAAGTTCTGGCTGGATCAACAGGGCAAGCCGACAACCGAAGCGCTGCACGTCATCGAGCGGTTCCGCCGGAAGGATTTCGGCCACATGGATGTTGAGATCACGATCGACGACACCAACGCGTATACCAGGCCATGGACCTTCGCGGAGCACGTGCGTTTGTTGACGGACACGGAACTCATGGAAGCCATCTGTAACGAAAACAACCGCGACCTGGAGCATCTACCAGGCGGCAACTTGCGGTAGAGTAGGGCACAGCAGGCCCGAACAGGACTATCATGGTTTTGATATGGATTCGACTGGCTCAACTCAAGATCCCCGGTTGAGCGCAGATGCGTCAAGAACTTGCCTTGCAGCCGTTACTCCTGTTGCATACCTTCCGATTCGTAGGTAGGCCTAAGGCTTGGTTTCCGAAACGCATTTCCAGTTGCGGGCATCCGTACGATCGCCTGATCCGTTATATCGTGCGTCCTGCGGATATGCGCACAACGGGCGCGTGTACGCCGGGGCTGCGTGAGATGCAATGATCTTATCCGGCGCGACGCCGCGATCGACCCACTGATCGAGCGTTCCGATAGCATCGAATGTGTCCGCGCCAGGACCACCACCGCAGTGGCCCATGCCGGGAATGAGGAATAAACGCGCCGATTTCTGCGTTTCGGTCAACGCCGCTTCGGCACTGTTCAGGCGGCGCTTTTCGCGGATTCGTTCCACGACACCGGTGTAGTACTTGATGGAGTTCATTGGCGAAATGGACGGGTCATCCCAGCCGTGATACATGATGAGCTTGCCGCCGCGGCCGATGAACCCATCCAGGTCCGCTCTGGTATGGTTGATGAACCCGAATTTCTTATCCGCCAGAGCTACGGCATTGTCGATGTCCATCGTGCGAAGGTCGATGTTCGGGTTCTCGAGCACTCCCAGGCCGTAAAATTGGCCCGCTGGGCTCGATGCATTTAATGTGTCGTTCAGATATACACGGTTGTACCCGCCCCAACCTAGCGCGCCGGGTCCCCAGAGGCCGGGCATGATCTGCTGATTCGTGTGGCTGACGTATCCCTCAGAAAGCTTTACCATGAGCTTGGCTTGGGGCGCCGTCAGGCATGTGACGGGGTCTTCCCCTTCTTTGCACGCAAGCTGCTCCGGACTGAACCGGCACTGCCGTGGATCCCCCGCGAGGAAACCGTCTTCGAGACTGCCATCTTTGGCTCCGCATTGGTCCAAGACGGTTGTCTTCACGAGCGATAACACCGAGGCGGATAGTTTGTTCTCATTGTTCACGGACTGAAATGCCCAGATGTCGGACGCGCGGGAGTGTGTGAGAATGTTTTGACTGTCTCCTGCGAGAATGCCGTCATAGTCTTCGGGATAGAGCTGCGCTTCTCCGAGTGCCTGCCCGCCGCCGGTCGAGCAACCATTGAAATAGGAACGCGTGGCAGCGCGGCCGTAGAACTTTGGAATGACCGCCTTCGCCGTGAGAGTCATCTCGTGAATGGCGCGATATCCGTAGTCCTTTTCTTTTTCCTCATTAGCCAGCCAAGTCCTATCGCTCGAAACGTGACCGGTGTCTGTGCTTGCCCCGGCGTATCCGCTCATAATCGCATCCGCCAGCGAAGCGTGATCGAGATAGTTCGGAAGATTCGTATAGCTGATCGTTCCGCCAAGTCCGCCATTGCCGACGGCTTCAAACTTGCCGTTCCAGCCGCTCGACGGCATCCATATTTCAATCTTGATATCCGAGGCGGCGCGCGGCTTCAGAGTCGCCGTGACGCGGCAAAACGAGGGTAGACCTTCAATCGGCATCCCGCCATTGGGCGGCGTGAACGCGCCCGAGACCGTGGCAGCGGAAGTTATCGTCGTATTCGGCAGGGTAGCAACCGAGAGATTCGTCGCGAGGTCCGAACATGTATCGGCTGCGGCTGCCGGCGCGCCCAGGAGAATGAAGACGAGTGCGAGATAACGGGCCATGAGAATCTCCTTATGTTATTTCCGCTCCGCTCCCGACACACCCTTGCTGAAGTTGTCCCCATGTCCCGTGGGATCGTCATTTACCCAGAAGGAGTGCTCTTCGGAGTACGGCGTATGCCTTGGGGTCGGTGAGCGTCATGGAGAACTCGAGGTGGTCACGGTCCAGCACCTTATACCGTTCTTCGAGCCGCATCTGGTCACTGTGAATCGAGCCCTGCAGATCGAGCCAGGTTCGGTCATCAAAACCAGACGACTCGACGACAAACGTGTCTCCTTCCCAGTGGGCGACGGAATACCCGTACCATCTCGGCTTTGCGTTACTGCCGGGAAACTTTCGGCCATCCGTCCAGAGATCACGCCACACGCGGTCTCGCTCGAAGAATTCGACGACCTCGTTAGGAAGCTGAACGAACCGATAGAGGCTATTCCCTCCTCCAACACGGGGATATCCTGCGGGATCACACAGAAACAGCGGATCATTCCAATCTTTCTGGTCCGGCAAGTACACGTAAGCCAGTTTTGTGTTTCTGCCCGACGGCCGCGTCTGACTCCACTTCATCTGTCCCCACGTTGTCAACGCGGGACGATCGTTGCCCAACGTCGGATGGAAAGCTCCCGCGCCTACCGTTGCGGCGCGGGCACGATTTTGTCCCGGCGCCAACATTCTCCAAATTCCGGAGATGTCGGGCCTGGTCTGAGCGCCGAGGGTAGGCGCTAAGGTCAAAACCGCCATCAGCGCGACGAATGATCCCACGAAATAATGGCGCATGTTGAAACTCCTTTCTTGAGGCTGCGCGCTGTCGCGCTTGCGCTGCGCGTCGCCTTTGGACAGCTCAGCTTTTCGGTTGAATTTTGTGTTCTGACCAAACGCATAAGTTCTCGGGATAATCGTTAAAGTCCGACCGGACTGGTTTATCGACCAGGGTGAAGATCCTTTTATTGCCCTTCCATGTGGCCGTGTACGCTTTTGGATCCGTGGCATTCACAACCAACTCCAGGTGGTCGTGATCCGCGCGGCGGTAGCGCTCTTCGACCATGAGTTGGTCGCTATGGGGAGACCCATACTGATCGATCCAGGACTTCTCGATGTAGTTGTTCGATGTGACGACAAATGTGTCTCCTTCCCACTTGCCGACGGCGTATCCGAACCATCGCGGGTCCACATCGGTGCCGGTAGGAAGCTTCCGCCCGTCAGTCCACAGGTCACGCCAAACACGGCCGTTCTCGAAGAACTGGATCACCTCATCGCGTGTCTGCGCGAGCCTCATTCCGGAAGCCATGGGAGTCCACAGAATGCGGGGAAAACCTAACGGGTCACACCAGAGGGCAGGATCATTCCAGTCCCTTTGCGGGAAGATGCCGGTGCTCAACTCCTTGTAGCCAGTCTTCGTCTTACTGAAGATTGCCTTGGCCCAATCCGTCATCGGAGGACGATTGTTGCTAATCGTGTTCGGGGCGCCGGGCGGCCTCGCGATTTTGGTTAGTTCCCAATATCCATTCAGATCCCGCGGGTCAACGGGCTTGTTCGAAGGTGGCGGGGTCTTCTGTGCTCCCGTTTGCTGACGGTTCTGGGAGAAGGAAACCGATGCGAGAGCCAACACTGCCGCTAACACAACGATCGATGAATCCAGAAAACGATTTCGCATCGAAACTCCTTACGGTTGTTGTACCGCTGGTCCGGTTACATTTTGGCCCGTCGGGAATTTCGGGAACTTCACCTCGACGGCCGTATAGCCGACTTTCACCGGCAGTTTGCCCACGTCGCCACCCGGTACGCCACATTGGCCAACCATAAACATTTTGCCGTCCGAGCTCACGATTTGGCCGCAACTGCCGAAAGGCCGGTCGCCTTTGGCGGGAGTCATGGTTACCAGGATCTCGTCCTCTGGCTTAAACGTGTCTTTATGCCAGCCGATCCGAACGAGGTTGCCCGGGCTGAGCATCTCTATGCCCCAGTGTTCGGTTTCGCCCTTGTCGTTTTTGAAATCAATGTAGAGTTGAGCATGAGGATTGACCCATATCAACTCGGTCACGGTCGCTTTGACGGTAATTCGAACAGTGTTGTCGTAGCTTCCCGCTTCGCCGTGGTGCGCAAACGCGGTGGCGGAAATCAACAAAATACTCACTGCCAATAAAGAAAAGGTTACGAGCTTACTTGTCATGGTCGCCTCCGTGGAGTGCACTTTTTTGTGGACTTTACCATTTCCTGGTTCAAATGCCCCTCCTTTTCACGGAGGAGCCTGCGGTACGTTTACTGAGCGGGCCGCGCAAACCGCGACGCGTCAATCGGAACATTGGGCCGCACTTCAGTCAGCTGGATGAACGTCTGATTGTCCGTCCAGGTAACGGTCCAGCGGAAAGGAATCTTGACGCCGCTGACATCACGGTAATCGGAGTAGTCGATTTGCGTGGGCACGGGTCCGATTGCCGTGTCAGAGTAGCGCACGAGCCGCACCAACAGACCGGAATTCGGATCGAAGTACAGCTTGACGGGGGGCTGTCCGGCGTTGGCTCCTTGAACGACTTGAACATCGTGATCATCGATCGCCGCCGTTCCGGTGCGCCATTGAGTAAAAGCTTGTTTGATCTGCGCCGGAAACAAGAGGTTCGCGTCCAGTTTGGCCCCCGCCAGATTTCCACCAGTCAAAGGCATCACCGGGACCGGTTTGTTCCCCGATACGATCCAGCCAGCGCGTCCGTCATAGACTTTGACGCTATCTGCCTTCGTCGGGCCGACCTCGTGGACAATGGTGGCCGCGCGGTCCGGCGCTTGCGCATAGATTTCCATCGCAACCTTCTGGTGATAGGTATCGTATCCGGAGTAGGTACCCTTCACGGCAAGGCTCGTAACGCTGGCCAACCGCGCAGCCCCGCCGATCGCCTGAATGTACTTATCGAGAATAAGACCGGCAGGATCTTGCCCGGTAACTCCGACCTCGTTCGGATCAACCTCGTTCGGATCTTCGAGGGGCGCGCTGTACTGTATGACCAGACTGGGCACAGCCTTGGGCCGCTGCGTCCCGTGATGGCACGTGTAGCACGTCACTGCGCGCGCTCCCGCGAAATGCTGCTTATTAATGGCCGTCACCATCTGCATCATTCTGCGCGCCGTCTGTTTCAACGGCGTATCGTCGGCGTACTTTGCCCAACTGTTCTCGCTTTCAGGCGTATGGCATTCCGTGCAATTCAAGCTGAGGGCGGCGGCGAAGAATCCCATCGTATCCATGAATTCATCGACAGGGATGCCTTTAAGAATTTGGACATTCTTGAATACATCTTCCACCATCAGCGGTTTCTGTTGTTGTGCCGCCTGCGCGCTCGCGGATTCGACCGCCAGCACGCCTACGAACATCATCAAGAACATTATTAATATCGATCGATGAACTCTCATGAGCGGCTTTCGAAGTTTTTCAGTCGAATATCTCCGGCACCGAGAATGTGAAAACAGTATTTCCATTCCCCGTCGGCACCATAATCTCTTTGTGAACGGGATCGATCTCGACTCCGTTCACGTTCATTCCCGTGATTTTCGTTACCGGGATTCTCCAACGCGGAGGGACGTCTCCGTTATCGTTAATACTCCAAACACCGATAGCCCCGCGTGCGGCGGTCGCGACAATCCAACCTTTCGGCGCGTACACGTGTGGTTTGCCGCCTCCGAGTTCCGTCTTCGGACCTGAGATGACTCGTAACGGCTTCGTATTCCCGCTGGCATTGCGATCGAAAATCAGCAAACTGGCGCGGCTGGGGACAATCAGCAAATTGTGGATGGGATCGACACCCACTGCGGGCAAGGCTCCTCGATCGCCGGGCGCCGGAAATTGAATTTGCGTGTCGGGCCCATGGAGAACTCGTTTCGGCGCCACGTCGCCAGTGGCGGTCCGATCAAATACCAAAACCGAATTCGAAGCGACGGGAAGGAAGATCTCGTTATTGACGCCATCGACGGTAACCGCATCGAGCGCGCCATAACCGGTGCCGACGATTTGCGTATGAGGTCCTTGAATGTAGCGGACGGGCGGTTCTTCTCCGTTCGCGCCTCCGCGAAAAATGAGGATCGCTTGAGCCAGAGGACTATTGACGACAATTTCGTCGTGAACCGGATCGTAGTCGAAAGCGTGCATGGTCCTGCTGATCAGCGTCTTCTGCCCGATCAACGTTCGCGTCGGCGGCGTGTTC
This sequence comes from Acidobacteriota bacterium, assembly GCA_003222815.1. Lineage (GTDB taxonomy): Bacteria > Acidobacteriota > Terriglobia > 20CM-2-55-15 > 20CM-2-55-15 > 20CM-2-55-15. The sequence goes on from QHXC01000126.1 coordinate 11,785, forward strand.
TCCTTTGCCAACCTGGCAAAGGCCGCGATCTGCGGATGGCTTACTCAGTTCGGCACCAGATACTCTTGTCGTTTGCTGTCGTAGGCCACCGCCTCGACCTTGCCGAACCTCAGTCCGTCGTAACCCTCGGGCGCGCTGTACTGTATGACCAGACTGGGCACAGCCTTGGGCCGCTGCACTCAAGTGGGTTTTAGTTCCTTTGATCACACGGCTCGGCGCGACATTTCCCTCGTCCGTCTCCTTGAAGACGAGGATCGACTGCCCGACATCATTGGCGACATACAGATCGCCCCCATCCGGATCCAGCGACATTGCCGCCGGCCAGTTCAATTGTGTTTTGGGACCTTGAATCACGCGGAGGGGCGCTCGGTCACCGCTAGCGTCGAGCGGATAGACGGAGATCGAAGCATCCTCGAACCTGCCGGTCCCGGCCGTCAGGTAATCGCTGACGTGACCCCAATTGTTGACGAACATCAATTTCTTCCTGGTATCTAGCGCGACACCGTGGGTGTCAGACAAACGTGTGCTTTCCCCTTGAAGGCTGCGTAGGGGCTTTTCGTCTCCGGAGGCCGTCTTACGGTATACCGGAACCTGCGGAGGATACTGAACGCCGACGTAGAGTTCCTGCTTGTCTTCATCGACCGCCAGAGAGAATCCACGGTGGGGCACCCGCAGGATCCGGGTAGGCTCGACATCGCCCTGCTTGGTTCTGTCGAACACGACGACCTTGTCTCCGGTATCGGTCTCGACCGAATAAATGTCCCCATTCTTCGGGTCGATGTACATCCCGTTATTGAACTGGATGTCGGTCTTCGGACCTTGAATGATGCGCTTGGGCACGCTGGGCGGCGCACCCGGAGGCGTGTTCTCCAACCGGTTGAACACTCGGATAGACCAGAGGTTGTTGTCCTGAAGCACGACCTGGTCGTGTTGGTTATCGACCGACACGAAACTGTATGTCGGATATGTATCGCGTATCGTGCGCACTGGTGGCCTGCTGATGTCCGCTACCTCTCCGGAATTCTGCGAAGCCGCGTATGCGGATGTACTTCCGACCGTGAGGCTGCGCGCTATCGCGCTTGCGCTTCGCGGCGCGCGAAGGAGATTGTCCGGCGGCAACGCAGCAACACTTGCTAAATCGTCGAATGCGCATAGCTCGTTTTCAGGAAAGCGCTGGACGGATACCAACCGCGGCGAAACGGTAATGGAACTCCAGGGTGAGTTCGCCGGACGAAGCGAGAACAAACAGACGGCAAGCACGGTGATGCCAACGGCTATAGGAATGATTCTGCTCATAAGCCCCCCGAAGATAGAGCCGAGTTAATACTACACGCAGAGGTTTGTCAAACGGCAGCTCGCACAACTTACGGCTGCGGCCTGTCGGCCTTGCGCTTCGCGCGCTCCCATCTACTCCGCGGGCTGGAAGAGTTCTATGGGGTTGCCAAACGGATCATCCAGTACAATTTGAGAACCTCCAACGCCCTTAAGAATTTCGTTTCGAAATTGAAGCCCCGCAGTTCGCAGACGCTCCACCTCTGCTGCGATATCGGCTACGGGCAGTTGAATGCGGTTCCAGCCGCCTGGGGCCGGTTGTCGTCCATCGGGCATGGGGCGTCGGCCTGAACTTGCCGGGCCGCTCAAAAGTAACCTTAAGGGACCGCGAGTGACAGCCGCGAAAGCGGGAAGAGCTTCGGATTCCACGGTAAAACCAAGATACTTAGTGTAAAAGCCGATGGCCGCCTCAACATCATCAATCATATAGCGGACTGTAGCTTTGCCCTGCACGTTCACGCAATACCTCCAACCGTGTTTTTCAAATGCAAACCTTATTCTGTGAATCCTCTCGGTGCGCTCGCGCTTCGGCGTTTGATCGCGCCAGGCTGCCGATCCTGATTCAGCCTTCCAACAACTTTTTCAAATTCGTAAGCATCACTCCCTAGTTCTTTTCGGAATGTTCCCGCGCTTTGTCTGTCGCGTTGTTGTCCTGAGTTAACGAAAGGAGCGTTGAAGCTTTCCCGTCGCGCGATGGCACGATGAGGTGATCAAGCATCGCCATAGTAGCTTTCCTTTCTATACCTTAACCAGGATAAGTCTAACACTTGTGGTCGAGTCCACTGAATCCACGCCTCGGCCGCGGCGGAAACTTTATGCTTGGACGAAGTCGGAGAATTACCCCCGGATGCTCAGGTGATGCTGCTTCGCGTTCTGCAAGAGCGAGAATTCGAGCGTCTCGGTGGTGGAGAGACCGTATATGTGGATGTCCGTGTCGTCGCAGCGACCAACCGCGATCTCAGCGAAGAAGTTCGGGCAGCTCGATTCCGTGACGACCTTTATTACAGACTGAACGTGTTTCCGATTCGCGTGCCGCCATTGAGAGAGCGCCTCGAAGATGTCGGAACGCTTGCAGCACGTATGGCGGCGAAGCACGCCTCGCGGCTGGGCCGAACGATCGAGCGCATCGACAAGAAATCGCTAAAGAGATCGGAGGGCGTTCTTCAAGGACACTTGGCAGGCAACCAAGAATCCAGGCTTTTTCGCAGACAGCGCTGCGAAAAAGCCTAGTCATTTATGCGGCTCGAAACCCGCTTCTTGGAAGATCGCCTGTGCGTCAGGCGAAACA
>QHXC01000127.1 GCA_003222815.1 Acidobacteriota bacterium
GCCCCCCGCGCTGGCGGAAAGACTGCTGAATGCAGCGCGTAATCCCCTCAAGGAATTTTTGGTCGTCGCCGGCGCCGGACATGGTGAGGCCTTCGCGACCGATCATGAGAAATATTTGGATTCTGTATATCGCTTTCTGGAAAAAGTTCGTAAGAATGCCGCATCATCTCATCAACGTGGCCGGCCCGACTGATAACAGCCGGGACGATGACCGGCGGCCGAGCGTGAAATCGATGATATTCACCACTTCTTGCCCAATAGCCTGGTCGACCTCTGGCCGCCGGGCCGCGTAAAATGATTGGGTGAAGCCCGCCCACTATACCGTACTTGCCGGTGGAACCGGCGCCGCCAAGTTTTTGCGTGGCCTTGTACAGGTCGTTCCCGAAGAGCAGGTTCACGTCATTGTGAATGTCGGTGACGATACCGATGTCTGGGGTTTGCACATCAGTCCCGACATTGATTCCATCACTTATGCACTTGCCGGCAAACTCGACACCCTTCGGGGCTGGGGCCTCGTCAACGAGACCTTCCGGTGCCTTGAAACAATCGAAGCATTTGGAATGCCCGGATGGTTTCGCCTCGGAGACCAGGACCTCGCAACGCACCTCACTCGCACACACCTGTTGCGGTCCGGCTTGAGTCTTAGTGAGACAGTTGAACGCATGTCCAAGGCGATGGGTGTAAAAGCTCGTGTCCTTCCGGCTACGGACGACCCGGTGCGGACCAAGGTAGAAACACCGCAGGGCATGCTGGGCTTTCAGGAATTTTTTGTGCGCGATCAGTGGAAGCCGGAGGTTCGATCGGTTTCATATGCCGGAGCAACAGAGGCACGGGCGCCTGCTGTCGTGTTGGATTCCATTCGCGATGCACAACTCGTCATTATTGCGCCGAGTAATCCTATTACAAGCATCGGTCCGATTTTGGCCTTGCATCAAGTCCGCGAAGCTCTTCGCTGCACACGAGCAGAAGTTATTGCAATCAGTCCACTGATCGGCAATGCGGCTGTCAGCGGACCGGCTGCCAAACTCATGGAGGCGTGCGGTTACGAGGTATCGCCGTCAGGCGTCGCACGTTGCTATCATGATTTTTTAAACAACATCGTCATCGATGTTAGAGATGGAGCTCTCGCGTCATCGATCCGATACGAAACGATTGGCGTTCGAGTGACCAATCTATTGATGCCGGATGATATCGCCGCGCGGAAATTGGCGGAGTTTATCGTCCTCTCAGACTCCAGATGAAAACGGTTCTCTTACCGGTTAAAGATTTTCGGAACGCGAAGCAACGGTTATCCTCGGTCCTTGATGCCGATTCACGCTTGGGTCTCGCCCGGTCGATGCTTGCCGACGTACTGAGTGCTCTGGCCCGTACCCACGTGCCGGACCGTGTTGTGATCTTCACCGCGGAGGATGAAGCCGTCCGGATGGCGCGTTCATTTGGATTCGATGTCGAGATCGAGAACTCTGTCGAGGGGCACAGCGCAGCTGTGAATCGCATGGTGGTGCAATTGTCCGCTGGTGCGTCTCGCATTCTTTCGATCGCGTCCGATCTGCCGAAATTGTCGCCTTCGGAAGTGGACTTCGTTTTGGACGCGGCCTCGGAACCAATCACGCTGATCCCTTCACGCGATGGGACGGGCACAAACGGTGTCGTTTTCATCCCGCCGGGGCGGATCACAATGGAATACGGTGAAGGTAGTTTCAGCCGGCATATGTCCAAAGCCGCTGCGGCAGGTCATCATGCCGCTATATTAAACGTACCAGGTATCGCCTTCGATATCGACACCCCCGAGGATCTTCGCGAATTCCGAGACGATCCGCGCAAAGACAGCGAAACGTGGCGTTACCTGTTAAACCAGTCGCTCCCATGGAAGGTTTGAGCCCAGCCATGGATGGCCGACTAAACAAGCTTCAATGAATCTTCAGATTGTGCCGATTCATCACATCCCTGAAATCCGCCCGGGGTTGAATCTCGGTGAATACCTACGGCAAGGTGTGCAGGCATCGGGATGGGAACTGGAAGCGCGGGACATCGTCGCGGTTACGCAAAAGGTGATTTCAAAGGCGGAGGGTCGAATCGTGAAATTGAGCGGCATTGAACCGTCGGTCTATAGCCTTTCCCTGGGGCGGCAAACCGGCAGAGATCCGCGGCTGATCGAACTGATTCGCCGCGAATCGCGAAGAATCGTGAGAATGCGGGGAGACGTTTTGATCTGCGAAACACATCACGGTTTCATCTGCGCCAATGCGGGCGTCGATCAGTCTAACGTCGAAGGTGCGGACTCCGTTACGCTTCTCCCTAAGGATCCGGACCATTCGGCGCGGCAGCTGGCGGAACTGCTCGGATGCGGCGTCATTGTCACCGACACGTTCGGCCGCGTCTGGCGCGAAGGGCTCGTTGATGTTGCCATCGGCATCGCGCGTGTGCCGCTCTTTGTGGATTACCGCGGTCAAATCGATACCTACGGGCGCGCTCTAAAGGCGACGCTTCTTAGCGCAGCTGATGCGCTTGCCGCAGCCGCAGGACTCGTCATGGGTAAAACCGCACAAACGCCGGCGGCTTTAATTCGCGGATTCCCGTGGGAGGAAACCGACAGCAGTGTGGCCACTCTTCTCCGGCCACCCGAACGAGATTTGTTCCTATGAGGGTTCCCGCGGTCCATTCGCGTAATTCGCGAAATTCGCAGCTAAAACTTTGCTAAAGAGAACCCAAAATTACGACTTTCTTTGACCATGGAGCTGCTTCTCCTCAAATACGGTTACCTGTTGCTGTTCGGTGGTGTCATGGTCGAGGGCGAGGCCTTTCTCATTGCAGGATCCTTCCTGGCTAACAGAGGCTATTTCAACATCTCCACAGTCGCCCTCGTCGCGCTGGCCGCGAACATGCTCAGCGCCCAGTTTTACTACACCGCTGCGCGTGTGCGAGGACGGGGTTGGTTTGAAGGCCGATTTCCGGATAAAACCGTTTACCGAAGAATTATCGATTGGGTAGAACGGCGCAATAACTGGCTGCTATTGATGAGCCGGTTTCTATTCGGATTTCGCATCGTCATCCCCGCTGCGTGCGGCGCTTTCGGAATGCCAGCCGCCCGGTTTGTGGTGTTGAACACGATCGCGGGAATATTGTGGGTGATCCCCACGGCCCTGGCCGGCTTCTATTTTGGCGAGAACGCCGGTGTGCTTCTTCAGGGGGCGCGCCGATACGCCACTGTTTTCGTCCTTGTTGTGGGTGTAGCCGCGGCAGTCGTTCTGGCGATCCGCAATGTCCGGCAGTTTCGGTCGGTTTTCCAAAATCTAGCGTGGTCGGATCTGCATAACGCGATACCGTTCGTGATGGGTCTAATGGGAGCACTGAACATTGTATCCGCAATCTGGCCCAGCTCCGAGACGCTGCTTCGATCCTTCCGCGTGTGGCTTCCGCTCGAGGTTTCCCAGGGAAGCCGAATTCTGATGCTCTTCACCGGGGCGGCGCTCTTACAGGTGACGCGAAACCTGTCGCGCCGAAAGGAGTTGGCATGGTATGTGGCGGTCATCGCCCTGTCGGCCTCCCTGCTTTTGCACTTCACTAGCGGCCTGGACGTGCAAAACTCACTGGTCGCAGCTTTCTTGCTGGGATATCTGATTTATTTTCGGCGCCGCTTTTACACGCGTAGCGACCCGGCATCGCTTAGAAAAGGTTTGATGGTTACCCCTCTGCTGCTGTTGATCGTGTTCTTTTATGGGTTGACGGGGTTTTTTGCGACGTATCCGCAGTTCATCTGGCGTGCGAATGCCACTCCCATCACCGAAGCGCTTCGGGCCGGCATCTTGATCGTTAGTCCTGGTGTTGTGCCGGCGACCAACTATGCTTCGCTCTTCTTGATTTCTCTCCAGATCGCGGGTTGGATGGCCCGAACCTACATCCTCATCCTCGTTCTGCGTCCCTTTATTTTGAGAGATCGTCTCGACGCACCTAAGGAGGATATCGACAGGATCTTTCGGGAACACGGAAAGCACTCCGTGGCCGCATTTGCGATTCAGCCGGACAAGCATCATCTGCTTGTCGCGAATCGTCAGGGATTGGTGGCCTATGCTTCAAAAAGATCTATCGCTCTGGCATGTGGAGACCCACTGGCGCCGGACGCGCTGTTCAGCGGAGCGGTCCGTGACTTTATTCACCATTGCGAACGTCATGGGTGGATGCCTTGTATCTACATGGCTGCTGAAGAGCATTTGCCGATCTACCACACTCATCGATTGCAATCCCTCAGAATCGCTGAAGAAGCCATTGTCGATTTAAGGGCCTTTATCCCGAGTGCGGGCAATTCAATGGCGTATAGTGTTCACGGTTACGATCGATCCCGCGCGGCGGATCCGCTCATCGACGAGCAACTGGAAGAAGTGACCGAGGACTGGCTCGAAACCCGCCACATGCGCGAGATCGGTTTCACCGTTCGGCATTTTTCGTTGCAACAGCTTTCCGATGGCCTGGTGTTCATTCTCGGAGACCGCCGTCATGTCGAGGCTTTTTGTACTTGGCTTCCTTACAAGAATGGGCGCGGAGTTGTTCTTGATCTGATTCGCCAGCGGCGGCAGACCTTAGCCGAGAGGGTTCACGCATTTGTCGCCCATGCATTAGGTGTGCTGAAAGAATCTGGATACGAGGAAGCCAGTTTGACGGCCGCAACCATTGACCGGGATCAAATCGAAAACTTCCGTCCCCGATGGGAGACGCGTTACCTGGTGCATCCCCGAGGGGCAAATGTTTCTAAGATTACTGGTGCACTTACGGTTATCCAAAAGCGGTAAAAATAAGACCTACATCTTGT
>QHXC01000128.1 GCA_003222815.1 Acidobacteriota bacterium
TGGATAGCCGCGACAACCATTTCGATGCCCAGGCTTCGTGCGGCCTCAAGCACGAGAAAAGGAAATTTTCCGTTTCCGGCAATGAGACCGTATCTATTTGATGACGCCACGGGTGGATGTCTCGATGAAATCCAAGAGGACCTGAACCTCCGGCGCTTGGACTTTGTCGCGGATTTTTTCTACGGCTTGACTGGTGTTGAGCTTCGACTGCAGGAGTAGCCGGAAAGCCGCCTTGATGTTGTTGATCTGTTCGGACGTGAAGCCCTTTCGTTCGAGCCCAATCGTGTTAACGCCAAATGCGCGTGTGTTTCGCTCGCTGGCAGTTTTTGAATACGGCAAGACATCTTTGGTGATGACGCTGTAGCCGCCGACGTAACCATGTGTCCCGATGCGGCAAAAGGGGTGGACGCCAGAGAATGCTCCGATAGTCGCGTGATCCTCGATAGTAACGTGCCCGCCCAGCGTGGCGGCATTCGCCAAGATGACGTGGCTCCCGACGATGCAGTCGTGAGCGACGTGTACGTACACCATGAGGAGATTGTGATCGCCAATCTTCGTATGTCCGCCGCCCCCCTTTGTTCCCCGATGGATATTCACGAACTCGCGAAATACGTTATGGGAACCGATTGTCAGGAATGTCTCTTCGCCTTCGAACTTGAGATCCTGCGGTGGAAGTCCGACGGTCCCGAACGGGAAGAAATGATTGTTATCACCGATCGTCGTCGGACCTTCGACGACCACGTGGGAATCGAATCGGCAGCCACGCCCGATGTGAACCCGGCCCCCGATGCGACAATACGGCCCAATGAAAATGTCGGAAGCCATCCGGGCTTCTGGACTGACGATGGCCGTGGGATGGATCATGGGAAATAATTCACGGCTGTTGACCAATCGAGGAAAGCAGGACGGCTTCGGCCGCAAGCTCGGAATCGACCCATACTTCACCTTTCATTTTCCAGACGCTCGCCTTGCGGCGGATGACCTCCACGACAATCCGCATCTGATCACCCGGAACGATAGGCCGGCGAAACTTGGCCTCATCTATTCCCATGAAGTAGACGAGTGTTTTGCTGAGGTCAGCGTTCTTTTCAAGCAACCCGAGTATGGCACCTGCCTGGGCCATAGACTCGATCGTCAAAACGCCGGGCATGACGGGCGTGCCTGGAAAATGACCGTTGAAGAACGGCTCATTGATGGTGACGTTCTTCAGCGCAACGATGCGTTTGTCGGGGTCGACCTCAATGACACGGTCCACCAGGAGAAACGGATGCCGGTGCGGAAGAATCCGCATGATCTCAGCAATGCGCAGTTCCATGAGAGAATTTCGAAATTCGAAATTCGCAATCTATTTCTTCGCAGGCTCGGCTGGTTTCGCAGCCGTCTTGCCGGCTTCGGCATCTACGCGGCGAATGATTTCGGTCGTGATGTCCGCGACATCCTGGACGTAGATGATACTATTGGCCTGGCTGGAGACGTCGAAAACGATGGCGTACCCGGTTTCCTGCGCATAAACGTTTAAGACCTTGCTGGCCCGCTCCGCAATCGGCCTGAAGAGCTTCTGCTGCAGATCGCCGAGCTCCTTTTGCGCGTCCTCGTTCATCCGATTGAGGTCGGTGGTCGTTTGATCGATCTGCTTGCCTAAATCGGCCTTGGCCGTGTCGCTTAACACCGCGGCCTGTGTCTTAAGCTTGTTCTGCATTTCATCGAGCGACTTCTGCTTCTTATCAAAGTCCCCCTGCCGCTTGTTAATCTCCGACATGAATTGTTCCTGAGCCTTCTTGCCCTCCTGGTTCTCAGTTATAGCGCGCTGCAAATCGATCACGGCAACTTTGGACCCGCCGATTGCCGTCGCTGCTCCGGCCGAAGGAGCCGCCGGAGCGGGCGCCTGCCTTGGCGCTGCGGCCGGGGCCGGAGCGGTCGATTGGGGCTGCGTTACCGGCGCCTGCGCAAGCAATGCCGCCGGCAACAAAATCAAAACAAGAACAACAAGAATTTCTCTTCTCATCTCACCCTCTCTTCGGAATTTCTTAGAATGTTCTGCCCACTGTGAATTTGAAATCCCGCCCTTTCTCTCTAATGAAGAATGGCAGGCCAGTTGCCGTTCCGAAATAGGTGCGGTCAATCCGATTCGGATTGAACGCAAAAATCAGACGGAACGGAGCATTAATGACCGGCATCATCACCTGAAGCTCCACACCCGTGCTCGTTCGAAAGCCGGAATTCGTTCCAGGGAGGAATCGAACGGTTTCGGTCTGAAGCTTTCCTTCGCTGTCGTAGACCTGGCGGGTCAATTGACTCTTTTTCAATACCCAGGCATTCCCGATGTCGAAATAAGGAGCCGCTGTGACGACGCGGCCGATGATCGGGATTCGATACTCCACGTTCACGACGCCTTGTGTGTCACCGCCAACGTAGACGATATCGTCAAACGGCCGTGCCACCGCATTTCCCGTCTCCGGATCGGTCGTGCCAATATTCCGAACGACAAAGGCAATTGGGCTGACCGCGCGGAAATCAAATCCGCGGATATCGAAGTCACCGCCCATGAAAAATCGTTCGTAGAACGGAACGGCCGTACCCGAAAATCCTTGTACGTGTGAACCCAAAAAGCGGATGGCCAGCGTATTTCGGCCTTTATTCATCGGATGGAAATAACGGTAGTCCAGGGTGGGGCGTATGTAGTTCACGTTCCCCCCAAGGGGACCGCCGGTGAACTCAAACGTCGCCGAAAGACTCTGGCCGCTGGTCGGGCTGATCGCGGGGCCGTTGGTGCGATTGAAACTGAAGCTCGGGATCAACTTGCGGGAGTTGAAAGTCGAAAAGCTGCCACCGGTTCCGGAAATGAAAGATTGGGTCTCTTGAGTTTTGACTCCCTTGAAATATTCTTCCGTTGCCGGGTTTATTGCGCTCGTCTGTGAATTGGTCCAACCGAAGTTCAACCCGAGGCGGTTCCAGATCTTGAATGGATAACTTCCGAACAGATTAAAACCGGAGCTCTTCTGTTCGAAGTTCAGGCGATTCTCAAAACCCAAGCCGCTGGGCAGCTTGCTCGGATCGAGTCCGTAGAATTCGCGGGCCTGATCGTATCGGAAATTCGTCGAAAAAACTGTGAATCCAGTCGTTAGCGGCCGATCCATCAGGTACGGCTCGGTGAAACTGAACGAATACTGAGATTGCCGTGTCCCACCCTGAAGATTGACGGACAGGGTTTCACCGAAACCAAGAAAATTGTTGGTTTCGTAACTCATCCCGAGAAAACTTCCACCGATGCCGCTGACACCCCCGTTGAAGCCGATCGAATTGCGGCCTTTTTCTTTGACCTTCAGATTAATGTCGACCTGCGGTTCGGTCGGATGCGGCTTGACCTCCGCGTCTTCGGTCTTGATTTCGTCGAAATATCCAAGCTGGTTCAATCTCTGAATGCTGATGTCCCACAACGCGGAATTGAAGACATGACCTTCGTCGACCATGATCTCCCGGCGAATAACTTTGTCGCGGGTCGTTGTGTTACCGCTGAATGCGATTCGGTTGACATAGAACTGACGGTCTTCGTCGATGCTGATGTTCAGATTGCGGACCTTCTTCGCATCGTCATCATCGAAGACAGGGACGGGCGTGAAGTTGATATAGCCGCGGCTCCCATAAAGCTTCTTCAGATTCTCGAAGCCCTTTCGAAGCTGTGTATCGTTGTAAACCTGACCGGGAACCTGCCCCAATACAGACTTGATGACATTCTCGTTGAATTCCTTGGAGCCGGTAACCTTTACATCGCCAACTCGGTATTGATCGTTCTCTTCAATTTTGATCGTGATGTAGTAGCGATCGATGGTCTTTTTCCAGAACGGGATTGGGATGCCCCACGGGAAAGGAGGCCTAATAAAAGGTAGTGTGCGGAAGACCTTTTTCGGTTTGGTTTCGATGATTGGATCAAGGACATTCGCACGAACATACCCGTTGTCGGCGTACAAAATGCGGATGCGCGTGAGATCGTCGGCGAGCTTCAGATCGTAGTACGTGTCTTTACTCGTGAAAGCTGTCAAGGGTCCCGCCTCCTTGATCAGCTTCATCGCCTTCTTGACCTTGCTATCGGAGAAGACCTCATTGCCTTCGATGCTGATTTTCTCGATTCGGATCTTCGGGCCTTCGTTCACTTTGAACGTGACAGCGACGGCGCCGGGAGGAATGGGTTCGGTGGTGGTTTCGATGGTGGCGTCCTGATGCCCCTTTTCGGCGAGCATCGACTTGATTACAACCTCCGCTCTCTTGATGCGTGTGGGGTCGAACGGCGACTCCTGGCTCAAGCCCACCTTCTTTTCCTTCAATTTATCCAGGACTTCAGAAGTGGTAATCGACTTCAGCCCTTCGTATTTGATGCTGCGCACCAGCGGCTTCTCTTTGACCACAAAAGTAATGATTTTGCCGGTTTTGCCCTGTTCTTCATCAACGCGGATATCATCGAAGAGTTGCATCGCGTACAGTGTCTTGATGTCGCGCCGGATGACGTCCATACTGAAGCGATCGTTGGTCTTGGTTTGCAGGTTGAATTTGATTGTGTCCGTAGGGATCCGCCGGTTTCCGTTGACCCTCACATCTTCGACCCTGTCCGGATCGGGAGTCTGCAGCGCCTGTGGCCTCATGCCGCTGAACAGGAGAGCCAGCAACACTGAAACAACCATTTCACTCCTCCAAGCGTGGGAATTTTACTATAAATGGAGGGATTTAGACTGGTTTTGCAGGGATTGGTTTTTGGCCTTGTGTCTTTGTGCCTTGGTGGTTTTCACCACAAGGCACAAAGAACTTACATCGACAGCGGCACACCGACCTCTTCGCGATCCCGATCCACGGGCCGGTACCAAAGCTGCCCACCGTCCATATAAACTTCGACCTTGGACAATTCCTTGAGATTCCCCTGGATGAGCGCTTCCGACAACGGATCTTC
>QHXC01000129.1 GCA_003222815.1 Acidobacteriota bacterium
CATGTCCGCGATGCGGCTGTAGGGCTGGTCCATACGAACCAGATAAGAGCCTGCCGGGAATTGCACGACTTCGCTGGCGGGTTCTTTTTTGTCGTCCTTTTCATTCTTGTCCGTCTTGTCATCCTTGTCGTTCTTCGCCTTGCGCATCGTCACAGAGAATGGAGCCGCGGCTTGAACAACCTCACACCCTTGCAACTGCAAGATGCGCAGCAGTTCGGCCTGTCCGCCGGGCCGCGGATCGTCTGCAGGAAAGACGTATGCCGCAGGGCCTTCGTTCTTTGGCTTGTCGATGGACCGCTTGCTCTTCAAATAAAAGTTACGCAGAAACAGCTTGCTGTTCTCCGCAAAGTGGTCGAGAGAGATCAACAAGCCGGTTTGCTCGTAATTATTGTTGTTGCGTTGTGACCATTTCGCTTTGGGAAGCGGAGGATTCTGCCGATACCAGGTTCGCCCGTATTGTTGCGGAGTGAGCGTGCGCTCCAGCGTGTCGGCGCCCGCATTTCCGAAGGTTTCATAGAGACGGCTGATACCGTTGTGCGTTGCTGCGAGAAACATCAGATAACCGGGTGACCACGTATCGAAATCGCCGTGCGCGAACACGCCCGGCATTCCGAGTTTTGTCATTTCGGAAACGTTGTGCCATCCGATCATCTGCCACTCATCGGTGAGAATCGGATCGAGCCAGGCGTTATACGGCTCGTCACCGATCGTGTTGTCGTACAGATAAGGCACGGACTCGTGCAGATCATGAAGGACTTGAGCTTTCCAATCGATGAAAGTCTTGAGGACATTTTGAGTGAGCTTCAATGTCAGAGCCATCGCATCACGGTTGTTGTCATGAGCGACATATTTGCCCCAGTAGATGAGGTTCGGCCAGTTCTGCCCCGGATGTGCAAGATGCCATTTGTAAATGTCCACCTCACGATCGCGCCCATCAACTTCGACAATGGGCGTAATGAGCGTGACCATCCGGTGATGTAGTAAATGGGAACGGATGCGGCGACAAGACGCTCGGCTTCAGCGTCGTCCATCCTGATCAACCGCGGATCCGCGAGCCGCGCAAGGCGGCTTCGATTCTGCTCGAGATCGGCGATGAGTTTCTCAGACGCTACGGCAACGGCGATCATTTCACGGCCTTCTTCCGTCGTACCGATCGAGACCACCTTCACGCGGCCCGTGGCCCTTTCGAGCATCCGCATGTAGCGGTAAACGTCGGTGGAGTACGGCAGCTTGTTCGGAGCGCCTGCAACGTCGCCGAGCACAGCCTTTGGCGCCGGTACGGTGGGCGAGGCGGGAAGGTAGTCCGTCCACGGCGAATTGAAAAACGGTTCGGTCGTATATTCCCGGATCTTTTTCGTGTACTCTTCGTCGATTGCCTGCTTCGGGTCTCTTATCCGGACCTGTGCAACCATGAACTGCGCCGCCACTATCGTCGCGGCTGCAAACAGAATCATTCGGCTGAGGATCTTCCCCACGGTTGTTGTCTCCTCAATTGCTGGAACTCTTCAGATATTTGTTAAACCACGCGACGTAACGCTCGAGCCGGTCTCTCTGGTAGCTGGGCGTGGTGATGTTATGGAACTGGCCCGGATAAATGACAAGCTGCGTGTCCACACCGAGGCTTCGGAGCGCCTGATACATTTGCTCGCCGCCCGCGACGGGAACGTTGAAATCCTTTTCCCCACCCAGAAATAGCGTCGGCGTCTTGATGCGATCCGCATGGAAGAACGGATACGAGATCTTGATCCATAAATCCTGCGCCTTCCATGGCGGGCCGATTTCATTGTCGTACTGCCCCCTGTACTGATCGAGTCCGTACATCGACGTTTGTAGCGCGCTGCCGGCGCCGCTAATCGCTGCTTTGAACCGAGAATCCGCAGGTCCATGACTTCTTTGTTGCCCCAGTCTGCAAAGATGGCCTTCTGATAATCGCTTCCTCGTCCCGAGCTGCCGCGGTAATTCACCGAGAGCACGACGTAGCCGTTCGCGGCAAGCAACTGCCGATCGAAGCTGAAGCTGTGGGCATCTTGCCCGTTTGGTCCGCCGTGAATGAAAAGGATCATCGGATGTTTTTGACCTGCGGCAAAAGACGCAGGCTTTACGACGATGCCGTGAACCTCGGTTCCGTCCGTGCTCTTCGATGTGAAGGCTTCAGTCGTTCCGAGTTGCAGGCCGGCAAAGAGTGCATCGTTCTGATGCGTGAGGCGCCGCAGCGCGCCGTTTTCGAACGCGTATGCCTCGTCGGCTTCCGTGGGTGTGGTGGACAGCAAAGCCAGCGAGGCGTCGTCGCGGCGTGACAGGTTCGAGATTACACGCAAACCGGGTGTGAGTTTTTCGACGGTACCGCCTGTTGCGGCGACTTTGCCGACGTACGTGATGCTATCGTCCGTAACGAGAAAAAGCAGGTTGCGGCTGTCGGAACTCCAGACGATATTGCCCGACACCGGACGATCGAGGGACGCTGTAAGCATCCGCGGCTGACCTTCTTCGCCAGCCGGCACGATGGCCAGCTTGTTCATGCTGTATGCGGAGTACTTCGTCTCGTCACCTTGCAGGTATGCGATCCACTTTCCATCCGGACTCCATGCGGGCCTTCCGCCATCGCTTCCAGCGTACGTGGTTAATTGACGCGGCTGAGCACCCGGCCTGGCCTCGATCACATAGACGTTCGTGTCATCGTTGCGATCCGGGTCTGGCGTGCGATTGCTGACGAACGCGACAAAGCGGCCGTCGGGAGACCACGCGGGCGCCTGTTCGTCAAAGCGCCCGTCGGTCAAAGCCTCGGCTTTGCGTGTATCCATATCGAAGAGTGACAGGTGCGAATGAAGTGGTTGGAGATAGCCTTCGCGATCCTGCTTGAAGTGGTAACGATCAATCACGATCGGCGGCGCGGTCTTGCGTTTCCAGCCGTCCTTCTTTTCCGGCTCGTCGTTCGGATCCGGGTCCTTCACAACAAGTACGAGCCGCTTGGCATCCGGCGACCAGGCGAAATCGGAGACACCGCCTTTGACGTTCGTCAGTTCCTGGGCCTCTCCGCCCACACGGTTGAGCAGCCACACCTGGCCGCCTTGTTTCTTTTGAGTTTCGTCTCCACGCGCGGTGAGAAATGCGAGATATTTGTTGTCGGGACTCCAGCGAGGCATGCTTTCGCTGCTGTCGCTGGTGGAAGTCAGCCGTATTTGTTCTATTCCATCCCAACTCACCATCCAAACATCGGTATCGCGCTTGTCCTTTTCGGCATCAACCGTACCAACGGTGTAGGCAACCCACTTTCCGTCAGGCGATACTTGCGGATCGCCAACCGTCCTCATCTTGGCCAGATCATCCAACCCAATCGGCCGCTTCGTCGACTGCGCTCCCCCTAAACTCGCAATCAGCAAATACACCACCGCGATTTTGAAAGCCCGCATCATCGCAACCTCCGGATTTCCCGTGACGGAATCTAACTTCGACACGCGCAGTTTACATCCGGTTCGGCCGCTCAGAAATTCCTTTTCGCAAAGGCGATCTACGCGAATCCAGCGTTGCTTGTTTGCGAGATCAGACGAGCGGCCGGCGAGCGTGTGCTATCATTTCGCCTCATGAAAGGATGGATTCTGCCGTTCGCTGCCGGAATCGCGACCTCCGTCATGCCGGCACAAGCGCATCATTCGATCGCGGGCGTTTATGACAGTACGCGGCAGGTAACCGTTGAAGGTATTGTCACGGAGTTTCATTTCGTTAATCCGCATCCGTTCGTGACGATGGAAGTCAAGAATGGCGGCGGCAGCGCGCAAGAGTGGCGGCTCGAGATGGATAACCGCTGGGAGCTTGTCGAAGTCGGCATGACTCGCGAAACCTTGAAGCGGGGCGATCGGATCATCGTCACTGGCAGCCCGGCCCGCGAGCAAGCTGCGAGCCTCTACATTCGCAAGCTCGATCGCCCTGCGGACGGTTTCCAGTACGAGCAGGTCGGTAGCAGTCCCCGGATTCGTGTCCGCCCTCAGTAGCGCGAACGCGCATCATGGTTCGACCATCCGCAAACAGACTTTTCAACCGTAGTGAGAAGCCGCTCAGACGAGTTGAAACTTGAACAGGAGTCTAAAATGCGAAATCGCTTCATCGGTTGGATTGGTGTGCTGACGTCGGTTCTGGCGTTCTCGTCTTCCGCGATGGCTCAGAACGCTCAGCAAAGGGCGGCGGCGCCGGATAAGACTGCGGCGCTTTCCTTGGACCCGCATGACCTGTCTGGGAGTCTGGCAGCTTGCGCCCGGCGGCGGCGGTCAGGGGCCCGGCGACACGTTTCCTCCGCTGACCGCTTGGGGGCAGGCCAAGTACGACGCCAACAAGCCTGGATATGGCCCTAAAGCGGCGCCAGGCGGCAATGATCCGATCTTGAAGTGTGACCCGATGGGTTTCCCACGGATCCTGTTCACCATTTGGCCCTTTGAGATCATTCACATTCCCGGCAGGATTCTGATGTTTTTCGAGGGACACCATACGTTGCGCGAGATCTGGATGGACGGGAGAAAACTTCCTGACGATCCCGATCCGACATGGTACGGATACTCCGTGGGCAGGTGGGAGGGAGACACGCTCGTCGTCGAAACAGTGGGTTTTAACGATAAAACGTGGCTTGGCGCTCAGGGGCAACCGCATAGCGACCAGATGCGAACGACGGAGCGTTATCGTCGCGTTGACCGTAACACGATTCAGTTCAACCTGACCATCGACGACCCGAAGACATACAGCAAAACCTGGATGGCCGACCCGCGAACCATCAAGCTCAAACCGGGTGTGGAAATCCCGGAGTCTTTCTGCGTTGCGTCAGAGGAGGAAGCGTTTACCAAGAGAATCAGGGAACCTGCCGCCAGGCAGACGGGTAAGGAGTAAGTCGCACATTGGGACAGGTCGGCCCTTGTTGTCCATCTTTCGATGTGCATATATGATAGCGCCTCGAAAAACGAAGTAATGAATAAGCAGCCGCGGATTGCACGGATTGCACGGATGGCGTGTAATCCGTGCAATCCGGGGCTGCCTTCTTTTACGTGACCGTAATTCGGAAATCCAGTACCAAGGAGGCTCCATGAACCGTACTCTTGCCGCGTTGTGCGTGCTCGTCCTGGCCCAAGTCCAGGCCCAGGCTCAGACTCCTACCGCCGCGGACATTCAGGAGGGGGCGAGGATTTGGCAAGGCTATTTCACTCTTGAAAACGATTGCAAACTTTGCCACGGCGAGCGCGGAGAAGGTGGATTTGCCAAGGCTCTCGCGGGTCATCAATTGACCCCGGTGGAGTTCCTGCGGGTAGTTCGCCAGGGTTCGGGAACAACCATGCCGGCATTTGTGCCTGACAAGAATCTCACGGACCAGCAAGTGGTCCAGGTCGCAGCCTATCTTGCCAGCTTGCCGAAACCTTCCGGGCCTCCACCGCTGTGGCGTACGACGGTTCCGCCCCTCGCCACACCACGGCAAAAACTCTATATAACTTCCGGCTGCGGACAGTGCCACGCTCCCATCTTCGCAAATCCGCGCAGAACCGCGGGCGGCCTGGGTGGGGACTACGAATGGTTCAAAACGGAAGTGTACGAACACACGACTTCGCCGGACCACGCAAACTCGCGGCATCTTCGAATGGGCAACTATTCCAGACAGCAAGTACCGGAGTCCACGCTGCAGGAGATCTGGCAATTCTTCGCCGTCGAGCAAGGGCTTCGCGTCCCCATCGGTGCGGAGGTCAGCGCTGGAGTTCCTTCGGCGAAGGGCACCACGTACACGCTCACGATCCAGAATACCGGCAGACCCGGCAAAGGTCTGACCGCAGAGTACGTCACCATCACGCTTCCGCTACTTCGAGGAAGGGATCCGGAGGAAGTGACGACCGTGGTTGAGGAAACAACCGGCGGCGGTTACACGGGCATCCACCGCGACCCGATCACGAACTCCAACGCAGCAGAGTTTGAAATACCGAGCCTCGGTCCCGGCGAAAAGAAGACCTTCACGATAACGCTTTCGGGAAAGGGCGCCAACGCCGGAATCCCGCGCGGGACAGTGAAATGGGAGAAACCGCGCCTCAACTCCGGCGGAACCGATCTGATTGCGATTGGGGTGCCGCTCGGGCAATAGGGCTTGAGGTTATTCAGAAGCTTAACAACCAAGCGGAGCAATCAAAGCTTCATGGCCGCACGGGTTCTCTGGACGACAGAATTGTCCTTCCCGCCACTACCTTTCAGATAGAAAGCGCTTGTGGCGAGGAACTGGTCGCGCCATGCGGGACTCACCTTGAAATAATCTTCGAGGACCGCGCAGCTGAACTTGTAATCGTGGGCGTCGGTGCCTTTCAGAAAGATCAACCGCCTCGCTGCGTTCATTAGATTTTGCGGAGTGCCGCCATTGCTCAGGTAGTAATGAATCTTTTCGGCAGCGATCATGCGATCTTTACTGAGATCGCTGAAGATTTCTTCCACGGCGCCCGAGGATTCTTTAACTGCGAGCGGCTTCACGTCGTCAATGCGGATATCGGCGATCTTGCCTCTCATTGCATCCCGGAACATGGGGATAAAAGCACAGTTCTGCAACAGGAGAAGCTTCCTCGTGCCTTCGTCGGCGCTGGACTGGAAGGCGTACCGCAAGGCATTCGTTGAGGTCATCGAGTGCACGTTGGGAACCGTCGGTTGCCGCATGACGATTTCGCAGGCGCCGACAAAAAGCGCATCCCAGATGGAGTGTGGTGAAACACCCCGGCCCATCAGCGCCGCAGCTTTGTCGCATGCGTCGTCGTTAGTTCGCTCAGAGCCGGCGTGGTGTTCTTGAGATCGTGATTCAGGAGGGCAAACGCCAGCGAACGCAGGACCGGCTCGGCATGTTGCCAGCCGATGAACTGGAGCATCCGCCAGCTATGCGCTACAAAAATCGCTTTGTGGCCGATGGATCGGAAATCCCGCGCCCCGTAGCGATAAAAGAGCTCATAGATCTCGTTGGCTCCGGCCGATCTCACAAGCCCGGAGACGGCGGCGTCCGCTTTCTTTTCGTCCCAGCTATCCATGGCTTCAATGAAGGCTTCCCTGGCCTTATGAGCAGGCGGGACCATACTCTCGTTCACCGGCGTCATTCTCCAACCGCTATCATGCTGTTCCATCGCCTGCGAGTTCTTGAATTGATCGAGCGCCCAGAATATCGGCAGCCAGCGATCGGAGTCCGGTGAAGCGAGACTTTCCAGATGAGCGGCGTTCACCACCATCACGGCATGGAACTTGAATCCCACACTAGGCCGGGGAGCTACATTGCGGATGCCCGCCAGAAACAAAGCGGCGACGACTTCCTGGTACGTCGTTCCCTGATGAATGCGTTGAGCCACCTGCTCCAGCAGATCCGCCTGGGGCGTTTCCTCGATCAGGCGGACCAACGGCTCGATTCCCGCATCGAGCTTCACCAATGCCGGCGCCACTCTCGCCTCCTGCGCCGATACGGGAGGCAACCCCCTGAGAAACGCGAAATTTCCAACACCGAAGGCGGCTCCGCTCATTCCCGCGAATTTCAAAAACTGCCGGCGTGTGGCTTTGTCCTGCATGATGTCCTCCGTGAAATCTATTGGCCAAGTATGGGAACTCTCTAAGCCTTTTGCAAGTTCTGAGCACAAAGATTTACCGGACCGGGCTTCGAATGATGCCGGCGTTTCCCTCGTCCCCCGAGGTCCCGCGGGACGTGGCGCGGGATTCCGGAAACCGAACCGAAAAACAGAGGGGCGAACACCGTAATCAAACGGTTATAGTCGTTCCGTCAAACTTGGTAAGAGAAAATCCGTCGAAGCTCTCCTTGTAAGTGTTTTTTTGATCTTCCAGGATGCCGATGGCGACAGCCTCGCCTAGTTTTAACGCTTCGGAAAAGTCCGTCCGCCAGTGAATTCCAGCGAAGTTCCTCCCAGCCGGGATATTGGCCGCAAGTTTGTTCAATTCTCCACCGACAGTCAGGGAGCCAGCATCCCGGCCTGAGTAAGGAAGCAGCGCAGACCCGTCGGCGCTTGCCACGACTGGATCCGGGAGCACGAACGACTCGTCGAACCATGCCTTCAATATAGTCACGCATGCCCCGGCCACGGTAGCATGACCCGAGCCATAAGACGGGTGCAGCGGACAGCCTTCCGGGTAGGCCTGCGGCAGCAGGTAGGTGCCGAACCTGCTGAAGATCCGTTGGACTGCTTGACTTTTGAGAATCTCCGAATCGATAGGATAGTTTCTGGCACCGGTCAGGCTGTAGTGAACTCTCCCACCGTACTCTTCGGGACGCAGCCGGCGGTGGACATACCACTTCGCGAACCAAACCGCCTTAAGTGCGCGGGTTGCCACTTCGGTGACTAGACTCAGGATATGCGGCCCGCCGAACGTCGCAAAGGCATCGGTTTTATGACGCGACAAATAGGGGTTGCGCGGGTCGAAGGGAGCACCCAGACCGAGCAGGATCAAACAGGCGTTAAGGTACGCTTCGTAAAGTGCGTCGAAGTGCACGTAGTTAGCTAGATCACGCCCATTGCCGATATAGCGCGGCACCCGATCAAACACATCACTGGCGAACGGCGTGAGACCATTCTGGATATTTAACCAGGAGGCAGAATCTGTCATGTAATCCATGTTCGGAATCACAGACTGCTGTCTTTGGCTGATCCGCAGCGTGCCATATGGAATGTCTTTAAGCAGGAACTGGGAGACATAGGGACCCAACTGATCCCCACGAGTGTTGCCGCGGAAGATTGTGGCTGGGGTAACCAAACCAGACTGCTTAGGTCCGCGGAAATCGGAGAATCTCGACAGGTCGGTACAAGCGCTGGCAACAATAGGGTTGCTCTCGTACTCCGTGAAGCTCACGTCCCTGGCGAGGGCCATCCAGTACAGCTCAGCCATTTCACTTGAATTCTCCGGCTGGTCGATGCGAGGTGCGGGACGAATCGCTAAATGATGACAATCCGGTCCTTCAATGTCGAAGGCCTTTCCCCCTTGCGGATTCCGCAACGGTCGAACGCCGCCAAGCGGGATGCGCTCGAAGGCGGCATCTTCGTCGGCCGATAGTGCTTCCAGCAAAGACCGATAGGCTGCGCCGTCCACTTCACCAAGACCATTGTGCGGGAGCCCCTTGGAATAGTTCGCTACGTAGGGATAGTCGCTTTCTTCTCCATTGTCGGAGAGCGGAGGTTGAGGAAGGTTTTTTTGGTAGAGCGCTGCATCCAGACGAGTTCGAAACGCTTCCTCGCGTCGTCGCGCCGTAGCTCCGGCACCGCTGCCGGCGGCGTCGCGAGCGCCTTCTAACGGAGCCGGAAGCGCGGAGACTGAGCTCGCGTTAGCAACAAAAGGACTGACCCCACCGAGGCCCGCGCCAATACCCACAAGAAACGTTCGTCTGCTACAAGACCAGAGCGATCTGGTTTGCTTTGTGTTCGTGAGTTCACCTGCAGCCCTTTCGTTATTTCGTCTATCCTCGCCCATTATGCCAGCTCCTTTTTTGCGGCGGTCGCTGGGCGAATCCTGGCCGGGAAGACCACCGGGAAAATTCTAGATTGCCCCGGCTTCCCTTCCAGAGCACCACGATTGCACTGCCTCGCTCCAAGCCGCAGGCAAGCCGGCCTGCTGAATGGCGAACCTCGCCATCTGGTCGAAACGACCTCAAAACCAATCTGTTCCCGCTTTACAGGAATGCAACGCGGCGCCGGACGGCGTAACACTATCCATGTGCACAGGAACTTAGGGCTAGCACAAAAATAACTTGGCACAATCCGCTGCCCTGAATCCGACCGGGGATCTGACCAATGCTCAATTCCAAATGCTTAATTCTCATCCGAAGTGGATGTCGGATTGCCAAATGTTCCACCGATGCAAGACAACGGCTCGCACACATGCGGCCGCTTCCTCCTTTCGGATGAGAATTGAGCATTGGGAATTGAACATTAGGTCAGATCCTCCCGAGCCTGCATTCCGCGAAGTTATTTTTGCGCGAGCCCTCAGTGCACGCTGAACAGGTTTGACCCTGCTCACGCCGTGTTTTTGAGTTTGCAGTTCGCTTTTTTCTAAAGTCAGTTCTGCTTGCAACTCTTCAACCAAAGAAAGGTCCCGTGATCGGAAAACGCGCTCCAAGAGCTGCATACTGGCCTCTGACCCTCGGAAAGACAATAATGCAGCGCATTTTCCATGAACGGTTGTACCTGCGACGCGTCTTAGGCAAGGCGATCGATGGCCTGACCAAATGCGATGGTAATGACTAAAACAACACGGAAAAAATTCAAAGGAGGTCCAAATTATTCCGTAGGTAAAATCAGCGGCGGCGTATCCGGTTTGCGCCGACAGTGATGCTATTACTGGAAGAATGGCATGCCCTACAGCAGAGACACCACACTGACCGAACATTACCGAATCACGAAAGAACCCAACGGTGATGTGCGGCTCAACTTCTCAATGATGGCCGAAGATCCGCAGTACTTGAAGGAACCCTGGATTGTCACCTATCACTTCAAGAAGGAGCCCGATGGTTCGAAATGGACTCCTCTACCCTGCTCGGTGAAATAAGGAGACGGAGCATGTCGCGGCGAATTGCGATGTTGGACCGCGGCTAGACATATCCGAACCGATTTGCTAATCTC
>QHXC01000130.1:0-4863 GCA_003222815.1 Acidobacteriota bacterium
GTCCGTGAGAAATTTCCAAGTGGCAACCACGTCCTCCGCCGTGACGGGAGTGCCGTCGGAGTAGCGCGCATTCGGATCGATACGGAACCGGTAAGTCAGCTTATCCGGCTCAATCTTCCAGTGAGTAGCCAACACAGGCATGTATTCCAGCGTTGTTGGGTGCAGCGTAAGCAGCGACTCGTAGACCAGCCCGGCGATCGTATAGTTGACGGAAGTGTTCCATTCCGGGCCGGCCATCCGAAGAGTGCCCGGAAAATCGACTATGACATCGCGGATTGTGCCCCCCTTCACTGCCCGTGGATCCCCAATCAGATCGAACTTCGTATTCGTTTCCCAACCCTCTCCCGTGAATCCCTTCCCTCCTTGTTCGGCAGGAACCGCCGGGTCGGCGCCGGCATCGGCATCGGGAAAGATGGGGTAGTCGTCCTTGTTCATGGAGACGGGGGTCGTCCGGGCGGTGGGAGTTGATGCAGACCCGGAACTATTATCTGGTGTCGAGCTGCTACAGCCGGACGTCAGAGCCAGCGCGAGCGCCAGTGCTAACGAGAGATTCAAGTATCTCCTCATGTTGGGTTCCTCCGATCTGAAGGAAAACACGATTCTACCAATAGGTCTTTGACCACTGAAAGGGGCAAACGCGAGATGGGACAGGATCCGATGTTTTTGTCGCCTCGAAAACGCTCCCGGACTACACTTTTAGTGATGGGTTCAATGTCAACAACAGCCTATCCCGAAGTTGAAGACGACACTTCCAATCGGCTTCAGCCGCTCTACCACGTGATCCTCCTGAACGATGAAGACCACACCTACGATTACGTGATCGAGATGCTTCAGAAGATTTTCGGGTTTTCCGAAGCAAAGGCGCTATCCCATGCCGTTGAGGTGGATACGAAAGGCACAACCATCCTGCTGACTTGCGAACTCGAAAAAGCAGAGCAGAAACGCGATCAAGTCCATAGCTACGGCCCGGATCGGCGGCTGTCCCGCTCACTGGGCTCAATGACCGCGATCGTCGAACCCGCCGACGGATAAACACAAGTTGGTATCAGATCTGACTCTGGTTGAAACCTAGACGAGCTTGCATTCCGGGCAAGGACACAGTTCCCGCAAATATTCGAAGCTGTAAATGCCGGTGTGATGACCGTCGCTCCATTCGAACTGGAGGGCGTATTGCCCGACGATCTCGATTTTTCGAAATTCCAGGTCGTCGGGAATGTGGATGGGCAGGATCATCCGCATGCCCGTCATCTCATCTTTACAAGAAGCGCACGGACACATCCCGCGGAGTACCGGCGCCAGATGATGAGTCTCGTGGCCATCCGCCCATTGAACCATCAACTCACCGGGGCTGATTTTCTTGATCTTCGTCGGCGTGGTCGCCTGCGTGCCCGTCGGCCTCGACATTATTCCACCTCGAGGACAGGCGTCTCATAGCTCCGAATGCTGATCTGCGCCGCCACTCTTTCCGCGATCTCGCGAAGCGTGCGCCCGCTCGGCGAGTTCGGTTGCGCCAGCACGATCGGAGAGCCGATATCGGATTGCGTTCGAATCGCCAAATCGAGCGGAACTTCGCCAAAGAACGGAATGCCCAATTGCTCCGCGGCCCTCCGGCCGCCGCCATGGCCAAAAATGTGATCCTGAGAATTGCAGTGCGGGCAGATGTAGTAGCTCATGTTCTCGATGATGCCGAGAATCGGAACCCGGGTCTGCTGGAACATGCGGAGCGTCTTCATCGAAATGCGCAGGCCAACATCCTGAGGCGTCGAAACAATGACGGCCCCGGTCAGCGGCACGGCCTGGGCCAAAGTGAGGTGCACATCACCGGTGCCGGGCGGGAGGTCCACCACTAAATAATCCAGCTCTCCCCAGTCCACATCGAAAAGGCACTGTTGCAGGGCCTTGTGCGCCATCGGGCCGCGCCAGATCAGAGGTTGCTCGGACTTCACGAGCAAACCCATCGAAATGAATTTCAGGCCGGCTGCTTCCTGCGGGATCATCCGATTGCCGACGGATTTCGGCGGCAGATCCAAACCCAACATGATCGGGGTTGTCGGGCCGTATATATCGCCATCCAACAACCCGACCCTCGCCCCCGCCGCACCAAGCGACGCCGCGATGTTCACGGCCATCGTGGACTTCCCGACCCCACCCTTTCCACTTCCGACCGCAACAATGTTGCGCACGCCCTTTAACGCAGATTTATCCAGTTGCGGCGTCTGCCGCACTTCGCTGGTCATCTTGATCTCAACGTTCTGCACGCCAGGTAGAGCCTTGACCAGCGCTACCGCTTCATCACGCATCTGATCTTTCACGGGACAAGCGGGCGTCGTTAGATTCAGATCGAAGGCGACCGTCCCATTGTCGATCTTTAGATTCCGGATGAATCCAAGCGACACAATGTCCTTGTGCAGATCGGGGTCCTGAACCTTCTTAAGAACGTTCAGCACCTGCTCTTCGCCAAGCGCTACCCCTTTGTCATCCTTATTCCAAAACGCCATGCACCCCAGTCCTTCTCAGAATGGAACTCAAGTTTTGATTGTAACAGACCTGGAGGACTAAGGCGGGAACAGACGTATTAATCCTCTATCCCCAAATTAACGTTCATATTCCGGCTTGTGATGCAACTCATTCCCAGCTTAGTACCTGAAGAATTCCGTAGTGACTTCCTTGTCGAAGCCGAGAAATACCGGTTCGGGAATGAGCCTGACGCCGAATTTTTCCTGCACGCGATTCCGAATTTCTCTCGCCAAACGCAATACGTCTTCTGCCGTCGCGCCGCCCTTGTTCACCAGAGCCAATGCGTGCTTCGTTGAAAGCCCGGCGGGACCCACAGAATAGCCCTTGGAGAACCCAGCACGCTCGATAAGCCATCCGCTAGCGGTCTTTACTTTGCCTGGCGCAGCGGGATAGCGCGGAACCCGCTCGCCGGGCAAAACGGCTTCAAGGGCTGCGAACTGGCTCTCGCCCAAGATCGGATTCTTGAAGAAGGACCCGGCACTGCGGCAGTCCGGATCGCCTTCGACCAGAAGCATTGCCTTGCGAGCGCGAATGCAGCGTACGGCTTCTCGAACTTCGGCCAATGTCGGATTGGCTGTCTTGCTGTCGAACTCGCGTTGAACCTCCGGGTAGCGAATAGCGGGCGGCCCGTTTTGGGTTAACGAGTAAGTGACTTGCAGAACGACGTAGCGGTCTTTTGCAGTCGTGTTGAAGAGGCTGGTGCGATAGGTGAAGCGGCAATCCTCGCGTGAAAGCTCGACCAAGGAGTCGGTTTTCCGATCATAGGCACGCACGATGACGAGGACTTCCGAAACTTCTTGCCCATAGGCTCCGACATTCTGCACAGGCGTCCCGCCGACAGACCCGGGTATCCCGCTCAGACACTCGATTCCGGCAAGTTCCCGGTCAACACACGATTTCACAAGCCCGTCCCAATCCTCGCCTGCGCCGGCGCGAACGATCGTCTGATCGCGCTGCATCTCCCATTCGATGCCAGTAATGCCAACCCTGATGACCAGGCCTGGAAACCCGCGGTCGGCAACGAGCAAGTTGGAACCACCACCGAGAACGAAGATCGGAAGGTTTCGGTCTACAGCAAACCGAATCGCTTCGAGTACGGCATCTTCGACGGGAGCGCGAACAAAGTAGCGGGCGGGACCACCTATACCAAAAGTCGTCAATGGCGAGAGTGCCACGTTTTCCTGGATTCGTGCTTTCACCGCGGTTTCAGTTTAACATTGTGACCCGATGAGAGTGCTTCAGCTTGCCGCGAATGACGCCCGTGACGCGAATGGGGACACGAAAGATTGCGTGCGCGCCCATTCGCGTGATTGGCGTCATTGGCGGCCTCTCCCCATGGCTTTGGTTTTCCTCGCTTTCAGCCTCATCGCCATCGCCCAGCAACCTCAAGTCGGGCGGCAACCCGCGCCAGTCATGGGAGCGGCCGGGGCGGACTGGCTGACGCGGCCTGAGCGGATCCAGGAAGAAGAGCCGGACCGGATGTTGGCATCGCTCGAAATCCAACCCGGCTCGGTCGTGGCGGACGTCGGTGCGGGTGTGGGCTATCACGCGTGGCGGCTTTCGAGGATCGTGGGCCCTGCCGGAAGAGTTATCGCAGAAGACATCCAGGAAGAAATGATCCGGATGCTCAAGCAGAATATTGAAAAGCAGGGACTGCAGAATGTCGATATGGTCCTCGGCACTCCAACCGATCCAAAACTGCCGCCGAGCGCCTTGGACCTGGTCCTGATGGTCGATGTCTACCATGAGTTCTCAGATCCGGTGGCGATGATGACAAAGATCAGAAGAGCCCTGAAGCCGGACGGACGCGTTGTGCTCGTTGAATTCCGTAAGGAAGATCCGAAGGTGCCGATCCAGCCGCTTCACAAGATGAGCATCCAGGACGTCCGGTCCGAACTCGAACCGCTCGGATTCAAGTTCCAGAAGGTCCTTACTTTCCTGCCCTGGCAGCACGTCATTATTTTCACGGCTGGAAAGTGAACTTCCAGCTCGCCTTCCTCATCGTGTATTCCGCATTGCTCATCGGTTTCGGATTATTCATCTCACGGCGAGTCAAAAAGGCCGATGACTTCCTGGTTGCCGGCCGGAGTCTTGGCCCTGGCCTTCTGGCAACGACATTTCTCGCCGCGAACATTGGAGCCGGCTCCACGGTCGGTGCTGCTGGTCTCGGATACGCGTTCGGTTTGGGCGCATGGTGGTGGGTGGGATCTGCCGGCATCGGCTCACTGATTCTCGCCAATACGGTCGGGCCGAAGATTTGGGTGTTGGCAGCAAAGAATGGATGGCGAACGGTAGGAGACTACCTCGATTATCGCTATAACCGGACCGTTCGCGTTCTCATTGCTT
>QHXC01000130.1:4878-5907 GCA_003222815.1 Acidobacteriota bacterium
TGTTACCGCGTATTTCGCCGCAGGAGGATTGCTGGCTTCGGCGTGGGTGAATCTCATCCAGCTCGCTGTAATGTTTGCGGGCTTTCTACTTGCGGTTCCGGTCGCGCTCCACGCGATTGGCGGCTGGTCCACACTCGAACCGAGCTTGTCCGCAACACCGGGACTGGGGATCTCAGGAATTCTTTCCTACGTGGCGATTCTCGTGCCGTCGTTCATCGTCTCACCAGGATTGATTCAAAAACTTTACGGCGCTCGCGATCAGCGCGCGGTTCGCGCAGGCGTCAACTGGAATGCAGCCGGACTGCTTGTGTTTGCGTTCGCTCCCCCGATTCTGGGCTTGATTGCTCATTCGCAATATCCCGATCTGGCCAATCGAGAGCTTGCGCTCCCGACGCTCATGACGAAGTTGATTCCGGGCTGGTTGGGCTTGCTCGCACTCGCTGCGGTCTTTTCAGCCGAGGTCAGCACGTGCGATGCGATTCTCTTCATGCTGTCCAGTTCTCTGAGCATCGACCTCTACAAGAATTTTCTGCGGTCCACAGCATCCGAACGGGACGTTCTGTTTGCCGGCCGGTTTGCAGCTATCCTGGGCGCATCCTTTGGCGTTCTGCTTGCGGTCGAATTGCCATCGATCATTAGCGCGCTGCAAATTTTCTATACCTTAATGGCGGTTGCGCTCTTTGCACCGATGGCGGTTGGTCTCTACTGGCGGAAGCCGGCTGCCGGCCGTGCGGTTGTGACCATCGTCACGTCGGTTGCCGCTACAGCCGTAACGCACTTTCTGACAGGCGGTGCGGGATTATGGATATTGCCTCCGTCCCTAATAGGCATTCTTGCTGGTTTCGTGATAATGATTACTGCATGAATCGACGCACTTTCGGAATGACGGCAGCTATAGCCGCCCTTTATGAGCGCCGCCTTTTGGCCAGTCGTAGACGGCCCCAACAATCTTCGGAGGGCTGGATCACGGACGTTGACGGGATTAAGGTCGGTCACTTCACGGACCCGCGAAGGCCTACCGGTTGCACG
>QHXC01000424.1 GCA_003222815.1 Acidobacteriota bacterium
TGTTGGAACAGAAAATCCGTGAGGTCAAGCACCAGGCAGCGAGAGAGATTTTCAGAGGCATCAAGACACACTTACTCGACTTCGCAAAACCTTCAGATGACATTACCATCGTCGTCATCAAGCGGAACTAGCCTCGGTTTCGACCGAGCGATAACTCAGATGGAAATGCGCAATGTCCGTGTATAGATCCACTGCCGAACCAGGCGGCGCAAAAGCAGCTTGATCGGATACCTGCTCGGTGGAAACAGAAGCAGGAGGCCCGCAATATCGCTTAGGAACCCAGGTGTGATGAGGAGTACGCCCGCAACAAGCACCAGCAAACCGTCGAACAGTTGCTCGGCGGGCATAGTTCCGGCTTGCAAGTCTTCCTGAATGCGGCTAAGAATTCGCAGTCCTTCCATCTTGGCAAGAATGGCTCCCGCAATGCCGGCGCCGAAGACAAGCATCAGGGTGTATAAGGTTCCAATCCGGCGGCCTATTTCGATGAGCACCGTAAATTCCAGTATCGGTATCAATATGAAGAGGACTGCGAGTGTGAAGAGGACTTTTATACGCATTATTTCTGTATGGTAGCATGCCGGCTGTGAGGCATGTCGCAATCGCTTGGGCGCTGGTTCGGTTCTACTTTCGAATCACGCCACGCGATTGGTACCGCAGACCGCCATTTCTTCCATTTCCTCCCGGTAATTATCTCCATTGGAGATTGCGAACAGCTTACGGGAAGCATCGTCCACCATGGCCAGAAGTACTCCACGACGTTTGGCAATTTGGCGATTGGCTTCGCACTTTCAAGACGTAAATATGTCAAAACCGGTTAAAGAATCTGTCGCAGTCATCGTCTTTAACGGGGACCAAATCTTGTTAATTCGGCGGTCCGATGATGACGACGAGTTGCCAGGCATTTGGGGACTTCCGGCGGGAACGAGCCGTGATAAGGAAACAGCCGAGGATATTATCGTTCGGATCGGCCGCGACAAGCTTGGCGTGAAGCTTGTACCCGTTCGCATGCTCGCCTCAGGCACGCAGAATCGGCCTCGCTACAGGTTGAACATGGAACTGTGGGAGGCTTCCATGGAAGGAACACCAAAATATCCGCAGTGGCAGTGGGGCCCGCGGGATCTGCTCCGTACAGGGGCGGCTTCGGGCTCGCTTTGCTGTGAACTTGCCCTGCAGCGGTTATAAAAAGAAAAAGCCGCGTCAGCGGATGATTGCGTTCTCGCCAGGGACGGTAGCAAAAACGGCAATCGCTCGACGCGGCTTGATAGGCTCGCTTCTGATCAATAGACCTCTCAGGTTCACAGAAAATACAATTTAATTCAAAATCGATCTAAATTTCCCAGCGGAGCAGGAGGCTTCCCCATGTGAAACCGGCCCCAAAGCTCGCCATAAGGATCAGATCCTTTCGCTGAACTTGTTTAGATTCGACAGCTTCTGAGAGGCAAATCGGGATTGTGGCGGCGGTGGTATTCGCATATCGGTCGATATTGATGGCGACCTGTCCTTTGGCAAGCTCCATCTTTTCCACGGCGGCCTGGATGATTCGAAGATTGGCCTGGTGGGGAATGTAAAGCTTCAGGTCGCTGACCTTGAGTCCATGCTTATCGAGGATCTGCTGCGAAATGTCTGCCATCCCTCGAACGGCGAATTTGAAGACACTCCTGCCGTCCTGGTGGACGTAGTGCATTCGCTTTCGGACGGTTTCTTCAGATGCGGGATTCAGGCTTCCGCCCGCAGGCATATACAAATACCGCCCGCCTGCCCCGTCGCTGCGAAGAATGAAGTCGATGATTCCCCGCTCACCATCCTCTGCAGGTTCGATGAGAACAGCCCCGGCGCCATCGCCGAACAAAACGCATGTCGCGCGATCCTGAAAATCAATGATGGATGTCATCACATCGGCGCCAATGACAAGCACTTTATCGTGAGCGCCAGTTGCGACAAACTGCGCTGCAGTTGTCAACGCGTAAATGAAACCCGAACATGCGCCGGACAGGTCAAAACCCCACGCTTTACCAGCGCCGATCTTCGTCTGAACCAAACATGCGCTGGACGGAAAAAACATGTCGGGCGTGACGGTGGCGACAATGATCAGGTCCAGTTCTGCGGGATCTAACCCGCGCTGGGCAAGCGCCAGCTTGGCGGCCTCGGCTCCGAGGTCGCTCGTTCCCTGACCTTTTGCGGCGACACGCCGCTCGCGAATACCCGTTCTTTCGAAAATCCACGTGTCGGAGGTATCGACGATTTTTGCAAGATCCTTATTCGTGAGTCGGCGCTCGGGCAGATAATGACTGACGGCCGTTATTTTTGCGCCACGTATAGACAATAATATTTACCTGGTTAAGACGTTCAAAACGCCGAAATCTAACACAACCTTTACGCGTGTTACAATGCCGTGAAGCACGGCCGCACTCAACCCTCCATGGTAGGCGCTCAAGCCGTCCATGGGATCGCTTAGTATTATGGATCAGACATACTTCCGCCGTTCTGAATGTCTGGAAAAGCGACTCCGAACAATCAGATCGGAGAAACCCTCGAACGGATCGTCAGTCTTCGCGGTAAAATGGACTTGTAAACTTTATTAGGAGTGTACCAACACGTGGCATACGATCCCAAGAAAGCAAACCCCACACTGATCATTCCGGAGGCTCCGGCGAAGATAACGAGGAAGAAAAAGAAGCCCAAGGAAATCGCAGTCGTGATACCCGATAATTGCACGGGCTGCGAAGCCTGCGTGAGCTTTTGTCCGGTCGATTGTATCGAACTGACGCCCCGCGATACTTCCGACGGCATCAATGTTGTGATCCCGAACGTGCAGATCCGGTTCGATGAATGTATCGGTTGCAAGATTTGCGTGCACGTTTGCGAACGAATGGCCTGGGAC
Source organism: Acidobacteriota bacterium (assembly GCA_003222815.1). GTDB lineage: Bacteria > Acidobacteriota > Terriglobia > 20CM-2-55-15 > 20CM-2-55-15 > 20CM-2-55-15. The sequence continues at coordinate 2,882 of QHXC01000424.1, forward strand.
GCCATCGAGATGTGGCCCACCGAGCAGGTCGAGGGGTTTTTTGAGATCAAAATCCACGACAAGTACGAAGATGCCGTAGCCGCCCACGCGGAGAAAATGGGGACATAGGGCTACGTCCCCATTTTCTCCGAATTCTCCGCGACTGCTTTCATCAAAGCCTCCCCGTGGAACCGTCCGTTCTCGATAAATATTTCGCCGTTTAGACGGCCGCCGATCACGGATCCTGCCAGATATACACCCTCAACATTTGTCTCGAATGTTTGAGGATCGTATTGTGGCCGAAGTGTGTCCGGATCGTATTGCACGCCGAGCTGATCGAAGAACTTCGTCGACGGATGGTAACCGGTCAACGCGAATACATGCTGCGCGGGAATCTCGCTCGTTGTGCCGTTTTGAGCGGTCTTTACATGGTCTCTGGTGATCTGGAGGACCTTCGCGTTGAGGTGAGGTATTATCTCGCCCTTCTTGAACCGGTTCTCGATATCGGGCCGGATCCAGTACTTCACAGTCTGTCCCAAGGCCGCACCGCGATGAACTAGTGAAACTCTCGCCCCGCCTCGGAACAAGTCGAGCGCTGTTTCGACGGCCGAGTTTTTCCCGCCAATGACGACCACATCCCGATTAAAGAAAGGATGAGCTTCCGTATAGTAATGCGATACGTGCGGCAGGTCTTCGCCTGGAATACCCATCAAGTTTGGGTTGTCGTAGTATCCGATCGAAATCACGACGTTCCGGGCATCATATGCCGATTCGGTTGTATGGATCCGGAAAACGTGGGATTCGAGCTGTTCAATTCGAACCACTTCTTCGTACTGATGAACATCGAGTTGGTAGGCCGCGACGACTTTCCGGTAATACTTGAGCCCTTCGTTTCGCGTGGGTTTTTCGCGGTCGGAAACCAGCGGCATACCGCCGATCTCGAGCAGTTCCGGCGTCGTAAAGAAGATCATCTGAGTAGGGAAGTGCAAAATGGAGTTCGTGATGCAACCCTTTTCCAGCACGGTGTATTGCAACTGATGCTTTTTCGCTTCAATCGCGCACGCCAGCCCCGACGGGCCCGCGCCTACGATGACAACGTCGAAGGGGGATCTTGAGTTTTGGGTTTCGGATTGTGGATTTGAAGTCACAGTTCCAAGTAATTTCCTTCGGCAATGATGTTGGCCGTCGCTGTCAGCTTCAATCGTCCGTTCTGCAGCCACTCTACGGACAGCTTGCCGGCCTTCGTGTGCACCGTGACTTGCCGGCCTGTCTTTCCATTCAAGATGGAAGCCACGGTGGCGCCGCAGGAACCGGTGCCCGATGCATAAGTTACGCCGACTCCGCGTTCCCAAAACGACACTTCAATCTCAAAAGCGAGCAATGCGGATTGCCCGTCGAACATGCCGTGATCGTTACCAATTCGCCGTCGGCGGGCAACGGATAATTCACAACTTGTTTCATTGCAACCGGCGGCAGAAAAGGAATGTCTTCCGGCGCGAGGCCCGGTACGCCCATGTCCGCCTCGTATTGCTGCCCGGCACGGCGCAGCATGTATGCACCTGAAATCGTTTCGAGCCGGATTTCTTCTCCAGGCGAGCGTCCCGATTCGATCAGGTAGGCCGCCGCGCAGCGCAGGCCGTTTCCTGAACATTCGGCCTCGCTGCCATCCCGATTAAAAATTCTGATCCTGAAAGCATCGTTCTCTGGAGTCCAAAGGATAAGCCCATCGGCCCCGACCCCGAAATTCCGTTGGCAGATCCGTCTGGCGAATTCGGCTTTGTCCGCAGGAATGTGTGGAGTTTGTTCAACGAGAATGAAATCGTTTCCAAGCGCGTGAGTCTTGACGAACGGAATCATACGATGCGGTCCCCGTCTTCACCGTCGGTTGGTGCCATTACCTGAGCAAAGTCCCTTGCGCTGCTGCCGGTCTCGACCTGGGTTATTTCGGGCACTTCCGATAGGCGCTGGATGACCTTCACGTTTGTCTCTTTGGGAACAAGCAGGTTGAACCAAACGCGATAGTGTCCGGCCCGCTTCTTGAAGTTGAAGCTTACGGCCGTCACGGAGCATTCTTGGAGAACCCTATTGATGGACGCTAGCGCTTGATTGAGATCGGTCACGACGAGCGCATAACTGTACGCTTTGCGTCCCTGAATCCGGTCTTCGATGAAGGATAGGAAGTAGAGAGTTACAAGGCTCATCGCGGTCGCGAAAACGGCAACGAGGTACATTCCCGATCCAAGCGCCATTCCCACACCCGCCACAACCCAAATTGTTGCGGCCGTCGTGAGCCCCAGTACGAATCCATGGGAATGCAGGACGGCACCGGCCCCGAGAAATCCGATTCCGGAAATGATTTGTGCTGCGATTCTTGTCGGATCTCCACCGAGCAGTTGGGCAACCTTGGTTGAAATACTCATGAACAATGTCGAGCCCACACAAATCAGAATATTGGTTCGCAGGCCGGCTGGCTTGTCGCGAATTTCCCGCTCGATACCGATGATGCCGCCCAGTATCGCGGCCAGCAGCAGCTTGATTGGGATGGAAGGATCCATATTAAGATTTCGGATTGCGGATTTCGGATTGCGAATTTAGGGAACCATCGCTGGCCAAGGGGTTCCCCAAGTCCGCAATCCGCAATCCGAAATTCGCAATTGCCTCACAATTCCTCAAAATGCGTGAGCGCCTTGAACTGACGAAAACGCTCGTCGACTTCGGCTCGAGTGAGATTCGTCAGCCGGTTCAGGCTGAATTGCTCCACGTTAAACGACGCCATGACCGAGCCGAAGACGATGCCGCGCCGGAATACCCGCTCGTTCACATCACCAGCGTGCGCGAGCGCGCCCATGAAGCCGCCGGCAAAGGAGTCGCCCGCGCCAGTGGGATCAAAGACGTCTTCTAACGGGAATGCGGGGGCGCCGAAAATGGACTTTCCGTTGAACATGAGTACGCCGTACTCGCCTCGTTTAACGATCAGCGTCTGGGGACCCATGGCGAGCACTTTGTTTGCGGCCCGTACGAGATTCGGTTCGTCCGCAAGCATTCGGGTTTCGCCACACGAGGCCGCTTGATCTGTTCGAGCACGCTGAGCTGGAGTTCAGGATCGATATTGCCAAGGAAAACGTATTCGGAAGAGCGATATTGTTCGGGAATGACCGGTTTGAACGTCTCGAAGACGTTGAGTTGCGTGTCCAGCGTCCGAGCCTCGTTGAGGTCGTATCCGTATTCGCCTTTCCACCGGAAGGTCTTGCCCGCTGTTCGCGTGAGGCCCTCGATGTCGATCTTATGCTTGCGGAAGATCTCGACGTGTTTGTCGCCAAAATCAGTCCCGACCACTGCGACCACGCGCACCGGAGCAAAGTAGCTTGCCGCTACGGAAAAATACGTTGCCGAGCCACCAAGTATTTCTTCGGCTTCCCCGAACGGCGTCTTTACAGAGTCGAACGCCACCGAGCCCACAACAAGAATGGATGCAGCCATTTTCGGTTTTACTCCTTATTTGTTGCGCTTCCGCGCCTCCAGCTTTGAACGAGAACCGCCGAGGCGGCAAATATAAATGTTGCGAGCAACCCGCCTTCAGGGCCGTAGTCCCCGCCCAGAATAGTGTCTCTTCCCGCTATGCCCGTCGTCCAGACGGAAGCGATATCCACGCCGGATAACGGAAAACCCAGAATGAATCCAAGACCAACATTCCAGCCGACGTGGATACCGTAAGGGAACCATAAGGACCGTGTTCGAACATACGCGAGCGACAATAAAATGCCTGCCACCATCGTGTTTGCTGTTCCCAGTAATGAAGAATTCGGATTATTCAAGTGAACCAGGCCGAATACAGTGGACAAGAAAAGCACGGCCGGCCATGTTCCCATACCGTCGATCAAGACCTGAAGCGGGAATCCGCGAAACATCAATTCTTCATTGCCTGCGGCCAACAGCAGCACTCCCAGAGTGCCGGCCAATGTCCGGACGGGGACCTGACCGCCCGTCCACCCAATGCGGACGTAGCCGAATGCAAAACATCCAGCCATAAGCACCGCCAGCATCCCTGCGGCCAGAGCCAGACCAGTCCCCAGATGCCGGCGCCACTGGGGCACAAATCCTATACCAAATACCGTCAGCGGACGGCGATCTATAAGCCGGACTATCAAGAACACCGCTGTCACGGCAGGGATGACCAATGCCACCTCATTCAGCGCGAGAAGCGTGAGTTGATCGTCCGGCAGGTTGGCCCTGGCATAAAGTACCGACACCGCTATCCCTGAAGCAATCCAAATAAGAACGAAGATTGCGACATAAACGGCGAATTTCCAGCCGGAGCGGAGCTCGTGATTAGCGTTTAGAAAAATGTTCAAGGTCTGTGACGTCCTGGCCGGCGCTGCGAAGGCAATAATAGCGGGCGGCCCATTCGCGTAATTCGCGCAATTCGCGGCTCATTTCTAGCTGCCTTTCAAACGTATTTTTTTAGCAGCAGTTCTAGCTTCGCCCGCGTTGCTTGCGGCACTTTCTTAAGATCCGTCAGGATGGCGTGCTGAAGAGATTGCTGGCATTTGCATGTACGTTCGACGGGGAGGCGTCTGACAGCGGCCCGGATGACCTTCTGGGCGTTCTCGCTGTTCTTCTTCAAATTCTGGACGACTTCGCTGACTGTGACCGCATCGTGCTGAGGGTGCCAGCAGTCGTAGTCCGTGACGAGGGCGATGGTGCTGTAGCAGATCTCGGCCTCGCGCGCCAGCTTGGCTTCTTGAAGGTTTGTCATACCGATGAGCGCCATGCCCAAGCTCCGGTAGACCTGGGATTCCGCCTTCGTCGAGAACTGAGGTCCTTCCATGCAGACGTAGGTTCCGCCGCGTTTGATCGGAATGTCCACGCTCCGCCCGCCCTGCTCTATGACATCGCCAAGCCGAGAGCAGACCGGGTCGGCGAAGCTGACGTGCACCACGATTCCGTCACCAAAAAACGTGGAGATGCGGGTTTTCGTCCGATCATAGAATTGTTCCGGCAAAACGATGTCGAGCGGGCGCAGTTCCTCTTTCAGGGAGCCGACAGCGCTTGCCGAGAGGATCCACTCGACTCCCAGTTTTTTTAGGCCGTAGATGTTCGCACGGAAGTTGAGTTCCGAAGGCGAGATCGTGTGATTGCGATTGTGCCGTGCCAGGAACGCTACCCGCTGGCCTTCGAGAGTACCGATGCGATACGCATCAGAGGGTTTTCCAAAGGGAGTTTCGATTTCCACCTCGTCGATCGAAGTCAATCCTTCCATTTGGTACAAACCGCTTCCGCCGATTATTCCGATTCGGACTTCATTCGCCATGTTCTACCAGTTCCAGTAAGACGCCGTGTGTCGAAGAAGGATGAATAAATGCCACGCGTGTATTGTATGCGCCGCGGCGGGGCGCGGAGTCGATCACCCGGACGCCGGATGCCTTGACGCGTTCGAGCGCTTGTTCAATATCATCGACTCGCACGGCAATATGATGAATGCCCTCACCTCGTTTCGACATGAATTTTTCAATCGGCGAATCCGGCCGCGTTGGCTCCAGAAGCTCGATCCCGCTCTCACCAATATGGAGCATCGCCACGCGAACGCCCTGATCGGCCACTTCGTCGTAACCGGCAACCTGCAGACCCATCGCTTGTTCGTACACCTTCACTGCATCCGATATCGATTTCACGGCGATGCCGATGTGATCAATCTTCATGAAGTCTAATCCCCCTCCTGATTCGAGGGTGTTGCAAAACGATAATTCCAAAAGTGGTACTAATACCGTTCGAAGCGGGAATTGTTGACTATCTGTTCGACAATCGAATACGGATCTTGCTGGCGCTCCGCGATCTGCTCCACAACTTTGTTCAGCTCTCCGTTCGGAAAAACTTTTTGAACGGCCGTATCCATCAGTCGCTCTTCAAGCAGCGTCAACAGACGCTGCCTTGCCGCGGCCTGCTTCTTTTCAGTCCGGAGAGCCGACTTCTCGAAAAACTGTTGGCATCGATCAATACTTTCAACAAGCGTATCGATGCCTTCACCCTGTGTGGCGATAGTTTTGACCACCGGTGGAAACCACCCATCGCTGCGATTCGACAGCGAAAGCATAGCCAGAACGGCTCGCTCCATTTTTTCGGTGCCGGGCCGGTCGCACTTATTGATGACGAAGATGTCGCCGATTTCCATGATGCCGGCTTTGAGCGCCTGGACGTCGTCGCCCATGCCCGGGACCAGGACGACCACAGAAACATCAGCCAATTTGACGATTTCGATTTCGTCCTGGCCGACCCCCTACGGTCTCCACAATGATCGGATTTCTTCCCGCGGCATCAAGCACGGTGACCACATCCGCAGTCGTTCGTGCCAGGCCTCCAAGGTGTCCGCGAGTCGCCATGCTGCGGATGTAGATGCCGGGATCGACTCCCAATGTCTGCATTCGAATACGATCGCCGAGAATGGCGCCACCGGTGAAGGGGCTGCTCGGATCGACCGCGACAATCCCCAGCAATTTGCCGTTGCGCCGGTAAGCCACCGCAAGCCGATCGACCATCGAGCTTTTGCCCGATCCGGGACTACCAGTTATGCCGATGACGTCCGAACGCCCGGTATGGGGAAACAATTGCCGCAAGAGTTCAATGCTGTCAGCCGAGCGATTTTCCACCCGAGTGATCATGCGCGCCAACGCACGGGTGTCGCCTTTGAAGAAATCCTCTAAAAGACCCTTGTCCATTATTACCCTGAGAAGAGCCACGAATTACGCCAAACTAGCGTAATTGGCGTACTTCGCGGCTGATCCCATCATTTCAATATCTCTCTCGCAATCACGAGCCGCTGGATTTCGCTTGTCCCTTCGCCAATCGTGCAAAGTTTAACGTCTCTGTAGAACTTTTCGGCAGGATATTCCTTGGTGTAGCCGTAGCCACCGTGGATCTGAACGCACTCATTGGCGACCCGCACCGCGAGTTCACCGGCGAAAAGCTTTGCCATTGACGATTGTGCGGTTGTCTGCATTCCCTGATCTTTCATCCACGCGGCACGATGCATGAGAAGGCGGCCGGCATCGATTTCTGTCGCCATATCCGCCAGTTTGAATTGAATCGCCTGAAATTCGGAGATCGCTTGGCCGAACTGTTTCCGCTGTTTGGAATAGTGGAGCGCCGCTTCATACGCACCTTGCGCCATTCCGATTGCGAGTGCAGCGATACTGATTCTGCCGCCGTCGAGCACCTTGAGCGCGTCGATAAACCCGTCACCCGGCTCTCCCAGAAGATTTTCTTTCGGAACGCGGCAATCTTCGAAGACAACGGTAGATGTGTCGCTGGCTCGCAGCCCAAGCTTGTTCTCTTTCTTGCCCGAAGAGAAACCGGGCATGCCCTTCTCGAGGATGAATGCGGAAATGCCGTGGTGTCCAGCCGACCTGTCGGTCACGGCCATGGCGACACAGATATCGCCGTAGGTGCCGTGGGTCGTGAAGGTCTTTTGGCCATTGAGAATCCAGCAATCGCCATCGAGTTCGGCGCTGGTTTGCGTGCCGGCGGCATCGCTGCCGGCTTCGGGCTCCGTGAGGCTCCAGGCCCCCAGCTTTTCGCCTTTCGCGAGGGGCACGACGAATCTTTGGCGCTGCTCTTCCGTGCCGCAGTTAAAAATGTGTCCTGTGCATAGCGAACTGTGCGCAGCCACAGAGATGCCAATCGAGCCGTCCACGCGCGACAGTTCTTCCACGATCGTGACGTATTCGGTGTAGCCCAGTCCGGCACCACCATATTCGGACGGGATGAGAACGCCCATGAATCCGAGACCACCCAGCTTCCGGAGAACATCACGAGGAAAGGTTTGGCCTTCATCCCATTCCATCACGTGCGGACGAATTTCGTTTTCGGCAAAGTCCCGTACGATGCGTTTAATTTCGAGCAGTTCTTCGTGGTAGCTGAAATCCATAAGCTCCCATCAACCGACTTGTTCACGCAACGGGATCGATCATCGTCCATGTCATGTCGCAATCCCCGCACCGGTATCGGTGATAGCCGGACTTCTCGACGGTATCAATGCGGATGAACGAGGATGAACAAAATGGGCAGTAATTGATCGCACAAGGCGGATTGGAAGGCTCGCTGAGGCGGCTGCTGAACTCTTCGATCGAAGACAGCATGGTTTCAATGACCATCGATTGGCTGCGCCGCCAATCGTTCCGTGACGGCCAGAAAATCTCGACCGCCGTCGGAATCCAGCCGTGCGGAGCAGGCGAGCTTTCCACTCCGGCCGCATAACTCAACAGGCAATCCAGCCGGCAATCCGTTCCCGCAAGCTTTCCATCAAGAATCTTCAGCAGCTCCATCAACCGGCGCAGGCCGGATGATCCGAGGATGTTGATCTCCAGCCACAGGCTGTCTTCCGGCTTGTGACCTGCACAACAGCCCTCCAGACGGATCCACGGAAACCTGCCAAGTTCTTTTAGGACCGGCCTGAGCGCTTTATCCGCCCTGCTGACAATATCTGAATTGGACATGAACTGAGCATAACAGCAAGGCGTGGATAAGAACAAATGCGTGCAACGTATCGCAAAACGGCTAGGTCACCTGAAATGCTGCCAACCTTTCGGATGGAGGACGGATTCCTGGGCGCCGTCGATCAGGAAGACTTGGTTCTCGAGCCCAGAATCGATGATTTCGCCGACACGCGTCACGGGGATGCCCTCAACCGTTGGGGGAAGATCCGTCGCGATGATGATCAGTTCGTACTCTTCACCGCCGTGGAGGACGTGGCGCTCCTCGACTCCCGGCGCTGCCGGAAGGCGATCCTTGTAGATTCGCGCTGAGACCCGGGACTCTTCGGCGATATGAGTGAGGTCCGTGGAGAGACCATCGCTGATGTCGATCATGGCATGGGCTCGGTCTGCAACGGCCAGGCCCGGGCGATGCCGCGGTTCAGGGTAGAGATGACGCCGGATTGCGGGATCGTCGACCTTGCCGGCCTTCAGCCGCTCCAGGCCGAGCGCGGAAGATCCGAGCGTGCCGGTGACATAGATGGCATCGCCGGGTTTCGCTCCGGAGCGGCGGACGGATTGACCGGAACGCACGCGTCCGATTATGGAAACATCGGCGAAAATACGATCTGACGACGAGGAGTCGCCGCCAAGCAGCGAAACCTCAAAGTCCCTGCAAGCCCGGCTGACACCGTCGAGGAAGCCTTCGATCCAGGAGAAATCGAGATCGCCAGGGGCGGCCAGGGAGATCAGGAAGTGCATTGGGATTCCGCCCATGGCCCCAACATCGCTGACGTTGGCGGCGATGGATTTGTAGCCAACCGAGTCGGGAGGATGCAGATATCGGATGAAGTGCGTATTTTCGGCGAGAAGGTCGGAACAGAAGACAGCGGAATAGCCGGGAGGAAGATCGAAGACTGCGGCGTCGTCACCGATACCGACATGTACCTCGCCAGCCCTCACCCGGCGCGCCGCCAGTGCGCCGCCCTCTTCCGGGGTGAGAGCGCTTAGGGAAAACCTCTCCCGGATTGTGCGTATCAGAGCGCCTTCACCGATATCGCGGAGGTTCACACGATGGCCTCTGCGCTTTTGCGAAGACGGCGGGGACTGCGCACCATCTTCGCGGGTTCGTTTTCGAGCAGGGCAGCCTTGAACACGCTCTTCACGTCATCGACGAAGACGAACTTCATTTCCTTGCGGATGGTTTCGTTCACGTCTTCGAGATCGCGCTTATTCAGTGATGGCAGGACCACCGTGTCGATCTTTGCTCGTCGCGCCGCGAGGACTTTCTCCTTAATCCCTCCGACCGGCAACACCTCACCACGGAGCGTGATTTCACCGGTCATCGCAATCTTGCGATGGACGGCTTTTCCGGTCAGCAGCGACAGCATCGCCGTTGCCAGGGTGACGCCGGCCGACGGTCCGTCTTTCGGAATCGAACCTTCGGGTACGTGAATATGGATGTCGTGTTTCGCAAAGAAATCCTCGTTGATGCCAAACTCCTTCGCGTGCGAGCGCGCATAGCTCAGCGCAGCCTGCGCAGATTCCTTCATTACATCGCCTAGCTGACCGGTCAACATCAAAGCGCCCTTGCCCTTCATTGCAGTTGCTTCAATGAAGAGTATGTCTCCGCCAACCGGTGTCCAGGCCAGGCCCGTGGCTACGCCGACCTGGTCACGCTTCAGCAGTTCGTCTTGAAAGACTTTTGGACGCCCCAGAAATTGATCGAGATTGTCCGTGTGAATTTTCCGAACTTTCTTTTCGCCGCTTGCGACCTGCCTGGCCACTTTGCGGCACACCGACGCGATTTCACGTTCCAGGTTTCGAAGCCCCGCTTCCTGTGTGTAGAGATTGATAATCGCCCGGATACCTTCATCGGAGAACTGAATCTGGTCCTTCTTCAGCCCATGCTCTTCGGTTTGCTTCGGGATGAGATGCCGCTTTGCAATTTCGACCTTCTCTTCTTCGGTGTATCCCGACAGCGAGATGATCTCCATGCGGTCACGAAATGCCGGCTGTATCGGGTCGAGCATATTACCCGTCGTGATGAACATCACGTTCGACAGATCGAAGGGCACACCCAGGTAGTTATCCCGGAATGCGAAGTTCTGTTCCGGATCGAGCACTTCGAGGAGCGCCGAAGACGGATCTCCGCGAAAGTCGGCGCCGATCTTATCGACTTCGTCCATCATAAATACCGGATTATTCGTTCCTGCCTGGTGAATGTTCTGAATGATGCGGCCTGGCATCGCTCCGACGTAGGTGCGCCGATGGCCGCGGATCTCGGCCTCGTCGTGTACGCCACCCAGGCTCATGCGAACAAACTTCCGGCCCAGCGCCCGCGCGATCGATTTGCCCAACGACGTTTTCCCCACGCCCGGCGGCCCCACAAAGCAAAGGATCGGCCCGCGCGTGTTCTTCTTCAGTTTCCGCACGGCGAGGTGTTCGATGATCCGTTCCTTGACCTTTTCAAGACCGTAATGATCCTGATCCAAGATGGTCTGTGCTTTTTTAAGATCGAGATTAGCCTTCCAAGTTGCCGCTCCGCCTCTTCGGTAACTTCCTGCGGCATTTTCGCCTTTTTAATTTTCTTTCGATATTGATCGATTTCTTCCTGGACTTCGTTGCCTTCGCCAAGTTCCTGCTGAATGGCTTTCATCTGCTGGCGCAAGTAGAACTCGCGCTGGCTCTTGTCCATCTCGCCACGAGCCTGAGTATTGATATCGTTCTGGATCTCAAGGACCTCGATTTCCTTCGCCATCAGGGCATGAACACGGCGCAGCCGCTCGACGGGATCGATGAGTTCAAGCACTTCCTGCGCCTTATCGACTTTCAAATCGAGATTCGATGCGATCAGATCCGATAGCCGGGCCGGATCGTCCAGGTTGGAAGCGATCGCTACCAGATCCGGAGAGATGTTTTTTCCCAAAGAAACCATCTTCTCGAGTGAGGACTTCGCATTGCGGATCATGGCCTCGAGCTCCACAGAATCCGGAGTGACCTGCGGTTCAGTCTTCGGTTGTACCTTCGCCGTCAGGTAAGGCTTGGATTCGTCGTAATACTCCACATGAGCGCGCGAAAACCCCTGAACGAGAATACGGACGCGTCCATCGGGCAGTTTGAGCATCCGCATAATGACGGAGACCGTGCCGAATTCATGGAGGTCTTCGGCCTTGGGGTCATCCACATTGGCCGTCTTCTGTGAAACCAGCAGGATCATTCGGTTTTCGGACAACGCTTGATCCACCGCCTTTGCAGACCGCTCACGGTTTACAAACAACGGTACGATCATGTAGGGGAACACAACCATGTCCGGCAGCGGTAGCACCGGAAGGACGTCCGGAATCGCAACCTGCTGCTGTTCGGGAGCTTGTTCGGCTTTGACGAGTTCCATGCTCATAATCTATATGCGCAATTCGAAGAGTTGCACGCCAAGGACTCCCCCCGAATTTCCTCACGAAATCGGAATGTTGCTCACTTCTGGCTTAGACGCCAGTTTCGGGAGATGGATTCTCAAGAGTCCATCCTTAAGTTCCGCCCTTGCGCGCTTGTGATCGATGGGAATCCCGATGGCGATCTCGCGGTGGAACCTTCCATGGAACCGCTCGACGCACAAATACGTCGCCATCTTGCAGTCCGGCGGTTCCTGCCTCTTATGTCCGGAAATCATCAAGACGCCGTCATTCCACGACAGTTGAAGATCGGATCGATCGACTCCTGGCGTTTCTACGAAAATGACGATCTCCATCTCGCGTTCGCAAACATCGACCACTGCCGTCCACGTCGCACCCTGGCGTGGCTCGGTCTGGAATTCGAAATACATAACTACTCCCGCATTTTCAGGAGATCCTTGAGCTCACTCATGAATTCCTGGACGTCCTTGAAGTCCAGGTAGACGGAAGCAAATCGAACATAGGCCACTTTGTCGAGGTTTTTCAGTTCGTTCATGATCATCTCACCCAGCACCCGAGTGGAAACCTCGCGCTCGCTCGACTCCTGGACCATCGTTTCGGCTTTGTCGGCGACAGCCTCGAGCTGAATCATCGAGACCGGACGCTTCTCGCACGCTTTCAGCAGCCCAGCGAGAACCTTTTGCCGATCGAACCGTTCCCGGCGGCCGTCCTTCTTAACGACCATATACGGGATCTCATCAATGCGCTCGTAACTGGTAAATCGCCGGTGGCACGCCAGACACTGCCGACGGCGGCGAATGGCTTCACCTTCCTTGCTCTCGCGCGAATCGACCACCTTGTCATGGAGATGGCCGCAGAAGGGACACTTCATATTATTTACGGAATTCAGGCTTCGGGTTTCGGATTTTACGTGGTGTCCGGGTCCCCACCTTCGGTCCCCCCGGTAGCGGCGGCCGTCTGGATGGCGTTTTGGCCGGTCTCCCACGCGGTCAGTCTGCCACAGGCGCCGTCCTGAGATCTTTCAAGGATAGTCCTTGAGAGATCATATATAAGCCTCCCGCCACCACTGTCGGAACGTAACTCGCAACCCACGCGACCAAAGAGGTGGCGATTGCTTTCTCGGGCGGAATCAGGAAAAAGGTAGTCATGCAAAAGACCCACCCCGCCTGGAATCCCCCGCCGATGCCGGGAATCTGTGCAATAGAACCAATGGCCGAGCCCACCATCACAAGAGTTGCTGCCTGAATCGAAAACTGAAAATTCATTCCCAGCATCATGAACCAGAAAGAAAGACTGATGACGATCCAGAGCAAAAGCGAGTGTGCGATGGCGAGTCCGAAACTCGACCCGCGGTCAAGAAACGAGAGACCCGCTGAGAAGTTTTTCATCACCGACGCGATCTTGGCCAACCGGACGTAACGTACAATTCGATGGATATTGGCGCGGAAAAAAAACAGAAAAATCATCGCGGCCACCGAACCAATCAGCATGACCCATGAAGCATCTTTCATGAGCTTCACCGTTCGGTCCGCCGCGGCAGGAGGCTTCACCAGTAGAAGCGACCAGCCGAAAAACATAATGATCATGAAGGTATCCAAAAACCGTTCGACGACTATCGTTGCAACAGAGGCCGTCAGCGGGGTCTGCTCCCGCCGCGCGACCCAGAGCGGCCGGATGACCTCGCCAGCCCGCCCAAGCACGAAGATTGCAGAGAAACCCACTAGGTTTGCGCTGATGAGTGGTTTAATGCGAATGGGTTTGACCGGGTCCAAGAGGACCTGCCACCGCACGGCGCGGCATACGTAAGTCAGGAATGTCGCCGCTATGGAGGCCATGAGCCAACTGATTTGGATATTCCACAGGCTCGAGTAGAACAGCGACCAATCAAAGTCCGAACCCCACAGTCGATAGGCTACGATGAAGGCAATAACAGTCAAGATCAATAAAAACAATGACTTCCGGTTCATATCTCGGCGATTATCTCAGAAAGGCCCGAATTATTTGAAACTTTTCTTCTCGCCACTTCGTTGATTTATAAGGTACTGAGACGCGATGTAGCGGAAGCGGACGGAGCCAGATAGGTTGCAGACGACCGATGCGGAGCTGGTGAAAGGCTGCCTGGCCGGCGACCACGCGGCCTGGGAAACTATAGTTCGCCAATTTCATCAGCGGATCTACAATCTGGCGTATCGCTTTACGGGAAGATTTGACGAGGCCGAGGATCTGACTCAGGACATCTTCCTGAAAGTCTATCGAACTCTCACGTCTTACCGGCCCGAATCGGGCGCGCTCGTGACTTGGATGGTCCGGGTCGGCCGCAATCATATCATCGACCAATACCGGAAATTCAAGATCGAACGTTCCCAGACCGGCTCCATCGAGGTGGAGTACGAAAAGGCTGAAGAAAATCCGGCGCGGTACGCGAGCCCGGCTCAGGCACTCGAGCAACTCGAACTCTCCGAACGAGTGCATCGCGCTCTGCTCCGGGTTTCAGAAGATCTTCGCGAGGCGGTGGTCCTGAGAGATCTTGAGGAATTCACGTATGAGGAGATTGCGGAGATGTTGAAGCTGCCGATGGGTACCGTAAAATCCAGGATCAATCGAGGCCGTGCGGAATTGGCGAGACTGTTAAAAAGGGAGAGCCGCGGATGACGCGGATGACGGGGACATGACCTGCGCATATTGCGAAGAACAAATGTCGGATTACTTGGAAAATGGGCTCGGCGCGGCCGAGCGAGGCGCCGTGGAGGTGCACCTTCGGGCGTGTAATGCCTGCAACGAGCTGCTTGCGGGAATGACGGAAGTGCTCGAATGGGGTAGAACGTTTCCCGTCTACGAGCCCCCGGCGTGGCTGGCGGCGCGGATTCTTGCGAATACGCCTCGTGTTGCCCGCGAGACCTGGGTAGACACATTCGTTTCGATCGGCCGTTGGATCATCGAGCCGCGCACGGCGATGGCCATATTCACAGCAACACTTGTCCTTGGCTGGATGGGAAGTCTCGCCGGCATCTCTCCCAACTGGGCCACGATTGTTCGGGATCCGGCGGCAATTTACGACGGAGCGCAAGGCCTCGTGAACCGCGCCTACGACGAGGCGGTACGGGCCTATTACCGGTCCCCACTTGTAACTGAGATTCAATCTCGAATCGAAGAGCTCAGGGAGATTTCCTGATGAATTGTGCGTACCACGCTGAAGTTCCCAACGTCGCGTTTTGCATCCGCTGCGGCCGTGCACTCTGTACGGAGTGTGTCCACAATGTGCGTGGAAGCGTGTACTGCGAAAGTTGTCTGGCGGAGTTGGTGGGCGGAAAACCAACGCCTTCGACTCCGCCTCCCAAAGGG
Source organism: Acidobacteriota bacterium (assembly GCA_003222815.1). Lineage (GTDB taxonomy): Bacteria > Acidobacteriota > Terriglobia > 20CM-2-55-15 > 20CM-2-55-15 > 20CM-2-55-15. The sequence continues at coordinate 18,081 of QHXC01000424.1, forward strand.
GTTTCGGAGTCTATTGCCGGAACGAATCCGGGCGCGGCATTCGCGCTGGGACTCATACCGGGCGTCGGCGCCATTTACAATGGCGAATACGTAAAAGCAGCGGTCCACGTGCTGATCTTTGGAACACTGATTTCGCTCGGGGACATCACACGCGCCGGCCAGCCTCTGATTGGACTGCTGACTGCGGCGTTCTATTGCTACATGCCGTTTGAGGCATATTACACGGCCAAGAAACGAAAGATGCGCGCCGAGGGCATCGAATTGGAAACCCCAATCGACAGGCTTCAACAACAATTCGGCGAAGCCAAGGATCGAGAGCTCTGGGGCGGCATTGCACTGGTGGTTCTAGGTGGCCTGTTCCTTCTGGGCAATCTCGAAGTGCTGGACCTGGAGCGAGTCGCAAGGCTATGGCCGGTACTGCTCGTTATCGCCGGACTCTGGCTTTTGAAGAAACATTAGGAGAAGACAACTTAGATGTTAGGGCCGGTTTTGCTTATTGTGCTTGGCTTCTTGTTCCTGTTGAACAACCTGTACCCGAACGTGTTCCGGTTCGGGAAGATGTGGCCGGTGATTCTAATCGTCATTGGCGTAGCTAAAGTCCTGGACTATTTGCGTAAGGACCGCGGCAAATCCGCTGCTGGAAAGGAGGACAACACATGAGTATTCGTCGAAGTGCGGGAGGCATTTTCTGGGGACTCATCCTGATTGCTGTCGGTGGCCTGTTTTTAGCGAGGAACCTTGGATATTCCATCCCGATTTGGAGAGGCATCGCGCGCTACTGGCCCCTTTTGCTGATTGTGTGGGGCGGCCTGAAGCTTGTGGACTACTTCCGCTACCGGCGGTCCGGTGAAGATCGCCCTTTGTTTTCCGGAGGCGAGGTCGCGCTGCTGATCATGGTGATCCTGGCGGGTACGGCTGTGACCACCGCTGCGAACATCAGCCCGAATTTCGGAAATATCGGAAATATTTTCGAGATAGGAGATCTCGACCTCTGGGACATTACGGGCAACAACTTTGAATATTCCGAACACCAGGAAGCCGACGTTCCATCTGGATCGACCATCGAGATTCTCAACATGTTTGGCAACGTCGACGTGCAGCCGTCCGACCGGGATCGCGTCATCCTCGACGTAAAAAAAACCGTTCGAGCATCTGACAAAGATGAAGCCGACCGGCGATCGAAGGACTTCACGTTTTCAATTACGAATGAGGGTTCGAAATACCGTATTGCTTCCAACCGGGATCAGCCGGGCAGACAGCGGCGGTACTTCAAAAGCTCGATGACCATTCAAGTTCCCAAGCAGTCGCTGCTTCAGATCGACAATCGCCAGGGAAGAGTGACTGTTCAAAACTTGCTGGGACGGCAAAATATCGTGAACCGATTTGGCCCCGTCGATGTTCGCCGCATAACAGGTGTGCTCGAAGTGGAGAATCGGAACGGCGCTGTGACTGTCGAAGAGGTGACAGAATCCGTGACGATTAACAACAGCTATTCCAGCACGAGCGCAAGAAATATTGGCGGGAACCTGGAAATCCGCAACCGCAATGGCTCGGTCAACGTGTCCGGCGTCCAAGGTACGGCGACGATAGCAAATTCATACGGCCCGATCACCGTCGAAAATGTTCAGCGTGACGTGTCGATCACGGGCCGCAACAATTCCGTTGAGGTGGAGCGCGTTGAGGGCGGCGTGACGGTGGAAGCGTCCTACCAGAATGTGAACGTACGCGATGCGAAGGGTTCTGTCACGGTGAAGAACCGAAATGGCGACGTGGTGATTGGATTCGCGAACCCCCCCCAGAAAGATATTTCCGTCTCCACGCAGTACAGCAATGTCACGCTGGAGCTTCCGTCAATGGCTTCTTTCAGCATCGACGCAAAGACCCGGTACGGTTCGATTGATTCGGAGTTCGACGGACTCAACAACGACGTGTCGTCGAATCGTGAAAGGTCTTTGAGAGGCCGGCTGGGGAAGGACGGTCCTCAAATCCATATCGATACCCGCAATGGAGACATTCGCCTCGAGAAGAAAGGATAACCAGCATGTACTGCCGGCAGTGTGGGAACGAAGTCGAACAACACGCGAGATTCTGCAGCAAATGTGGTTGCGAGCTTGCGTCGGCCCAGGTCCAGCAGAAACCGCAGCATGACATGAACATGCACATCAATATCCTGGGATGGCTCTTTATCAGTGCGCCGTCCTGGTAGGCATAGTCGGCATGGTGATGATTTTTGCAGGCCAGCTCATCGGACACCTTCCAATCGTGTGGCCGGCCGAATTTCCATTCGGTGTGGTGCACCTTGCCGGATCGCTTGCCGTGATTGCGGGTTTAGCGACGCTCGCCACTGCCGCGGGCGTCGCTTTACGCCTTCTGGGTCCTGTTCTCGGAAGAGGGCCGGGAACACTATCAGACCCTCGCGGCACGAAGCGCTGGCTGAGGACTACTATTTCGCTTCATGCAACACACCCGCATTTACCTGATCGGCTTCATGGGCGCTGGAAAGACGACAGTCGGCCGGTCTCTCTCGAACAAGCTCGGTTGGGTATTCATCGATCTTGACGAGGAAATCGAGCGCCGTGAAGGCCGGCCGATTGCTAAAATCTTTCAAGACCACGGCGAGCCCCATTTCAGAAAAATCGAGCAGCGCTGTTTAGAAGACGTGTCTGGCTTAGAACGAGCTGTGATTGCGCTTGGCGGCGGTACATTCATCAATCCCCAAAACCGTGCTTTGGCGATGAAAACAGGTCTGACCGTATGGCTGAAAGTCTCCTTCGCAAAAGTCTGGCATCGTGTGAAAATTGACGGGACGCGACCGAAATTCGGGGATAAAGACCAGGTGGAACGGCTTTATCAGACTCGAGAACCCTATTACGCTCTCGCCAAGGTTCACGTTTCAACAGACACAAGCACTCCTGAATGGGTAGCGAATGAGATTATGGGAGTCATTGAGAAGTCATGAATCTTTGGTTTTCGCTGTTTATGTTGCTCGCGCCCATAAAGACGGAGAGCGGGCAATTCACGATTTATCAGGACGGCAAGAAGATCGGCACTGAGGAGTTTTCGGTCAGCCAACGGTCCGGAGGTTACCTGGCGCTAGGACACACCCAGGTTTCCGTCGATAATCAGACGTTCGACCTCCGAAGCCGCATGGAGCTGGACCAACAGCTCAAGACGACGTTCTACGAGTTTCAGTCGAAGGGCAATATCGTTCGCCTGAAGGTCGGAAAGCCCGTTAGCGAGCTGGAATATACCCTGGACGGCAAGATCCAGCCGCATGACGTGAATTTTCCTGCCGACGGCGCGATCCTCGACGATAATTTTTTTCATCATTATCTGATCTTGCTGTACCGTGCGGGAGCCCAGGAAACCACCATTGCGACTTTCGTGCCCCAGCAGATGACGCTGGGCGCCGTTACCATCCGGCCTACCGGCAATCGAACATTTGAAATCGAAACGAGCAACGTCAAACTGGTTGCGACGACGGATCCAGATGGCCGCCTGGTGCGGATCGCTGTGCCGGGAGCAAAGGTTGTCGTTGAACGCTGAAACGGATGCAATATAGACTGAAAGCCCTATGGACAGTGTTTCCATCTTCACGGCGTTTGCCGCAGGCTTAATCTCCTTCCTGTCTCCATGCGTATTGCCGCTTGTCCCGGGCTATATCTCTATTATTTCGGGCTTTACTCTGGATCAGTTGAAGGATCGACAGAAGCAGGCATCGCTCACTCGAATGGTATTGCTGAATTCCGTGATGTTCATCGCCGGATTTTCGCTAACGTTCATGGCGTTGGGCGCATCGGCAACATGGCTCGGACAGGCTCTAGCGTCCAGAATGAGGCTGTTGTCTCAAATCGCCGGGCTCATCATTATTGTTTTTGGCATTCATCTGCTGGGCATCGTCAAGATCAACTTTCTGTACAGGGACAAGCGCTTCCACAATATCGAAAAGCCGCGCGGGATTTTGGGCGCGCTGGTGCTGGGCCTGGCTTTCGCGTTCGGATGGACCCCCTGTATCGGCCCGATTCTTGCCGGGATCCTCACGATCGCCAGCACGAAGCAGACGGTGACTCAAGGCGTCTTTCTGCTGGCCATCTATTCGATGGGTCTTGGCATCCCTTTCGTGTTGACCAGTCTTGGTCTGAACAAGTTCCTGGCTTTCTACAGCCGATTCAAGCGGCACTTCCATGCGGTCGAGATGGTCAGCGGTGCCCTCGTGATCGCTGTTGGTGTCTTGATCCTCACCAATAACCTCTCGCGTCTCGCCGTGTGGTTTTCTTTCCTGAATAGATTCGCACTCTAGAATTGAAAGTCCTCTTGCAGCCTAGAAGTGAATTCGTGACACTCTGTCATCCAGAAAATAAGGCACGATCCGAATTTTGACGAACAGTCATGCAATACCCGTTGTGCGTGAAGTTAGCAGGGCAATCGGCATCCCGCCAGAGAGGAAAGTCGTCGGTGCAAACATCTGTGTCCAGAAGCGTTGTGACAAATTGTAAAGTAAGCGGCACGAGCTATGACAGAATGGCATGGTGATTGCCATAACACTGTAAAACCAAATGATAGAGAACATTGAACAACAGATCATCGAAGCGAAAGAATGCTTGGGATGCATGCATCAAGGCCTGATTGTGACTTCAGCTGACGGCACTATTCTGGAAACCAGTCCCGCAGCAGAACGGATACTCGAAGCCCCCTCGATGAGTCTAAAAGGCAGACAAGTCCGCGAGTTTTACCTGATGGCGGACACATATGAGGAGCTCATCCGCCAGACCGATATCGCAACCCGCAGCCTTAACAGATCCGTGATCGTGCTTGCGGGAGAAAAGAAACGAAAAATCGTGAATATGTCGATGCAGCGTGTAGCGGATCGCGGGGACGTCCGATACGTGCACGTCTTTCAGGAATGCGCCGATCTACGGACAATGGAACAGCGCCTGCTTCAGTCCGAGCGCTTGGCCACCATTGGCCGATTCGCTTCGCAAATTGCGCATGAAATCCGGAACCCGCTCAGCTCCATTTCGCTCAACGTGGAGTTGCTTGAAGACGAACTCAAGGAGTCAAACGATGAAGCGCGTAGTCTGATCCGCTCGGTGCTGAAGGAGTTGGATCGGTTGAACGATATTGTCAGCGAGTACTTGCAGTTTTCGCGATTTCCAAAGCCGAACCTCAAGCGTGGACACGTGGACGGCGTGATCGTGGAATTAGTGCAGACCTTCAAAGCGCCGCCGTCAGTGCGAATTGAGGTTGATCTGATGGACTCCAGCCCCGAGGTGTGGCTTGATGAGCGCTTGCTGCGTCAGGTGCTGGAAAATCTGGTACGCAATGGGGCGGAAGCTATCGATGGCGATGGCGTGGTCCGTATCGAGACAGACGTGGTGGACCGTTTCTTCGTCATCCGCGTGAAGGACACAGGTACTGGCATTGCGCCTGAAATTCAGCCAAAACTGTTTGAACCTTTTTTCACAACCAAAGCTCATGGAACCGGGCTTGGCCTGGCCACGTCGCAACAGATTCTGTTTGAACACAACGGGCATCTTGTAGTGGAAAGCCAGCTAGGCAAAGGGGCCACATTCACCTTACTTTTACCGTTATGAACAACATTCGAAAAATATCCACAATTCTGACCGGCAGCGGCCAATAGGCGGACAGATCATGTGCTACCCACACACTATAGAATCTTGGGTTGACACATTCAGAGCGGCACCTGTAAACACCAAGCAAGTTACGATGTTCCAGGCGGGAGGATTGTTATGAGACACCGGGTACTTGGATTTGTGGCGGCCTTGGTGATCGCAGCAGCCGTGTCTGCCTTCGGCCAGGCCGCGCCGGTGGGCCAGGCGGGAGCGGCGGCTGGTCAGCAGCGCGGTCAACGCGGACCAACATTTACGACAAACGGCAACGGAGGGATCGTTGATGCGGATGGTCAGGACGGACAACGTGCTCAACGTAGAACTGGACCGGCCCGTCCGGCTCCCCGCGGGCCGAATGGCCGGGTGATTCTGGGTCCGCCTCCGGGGCAAGCCGGTCTCTGGATCGGTGGTATCACGAATTTGACGAACCCGGATAACACCCCCATTAAAGTTCCGTACCAACCTTGGGCTCAGGCGGTGGCCCAGGACCGTCGGCAAAACCAGTTTGAGCCGCATACGCGTTGTAAGCCCTCGGGGGGACCGAGGCAGTTTCTCACGCCTTATGGAGTCGAATTTGTAGAGCTACAGGAACTGCAACGTATCTTCATCCTTGACGTCGGTGGCCCACATTCCTACCGGATCATTTACATGGATGGGCGGGAACATCCAAAGAATTTGACTCCCAGTTACTACGGGCATAACGTCGGCCATTGGGAAGGCGACACGCTGGTCGTCGACTCTGTCGGCTACAATGAAAGATTTTGGTTCGATAGAGGTGCACACCCGCATACGGAACAGCTTCACCTGGTCGAACGTTTCACCCGCGTGGACTTCGACAATATTAAGTACGAAGTAACGATCGATGATCCGGGCGCTTACACAGCACCGTGGTCCGGCCAGTTTAATCTCCGCCTTGATCCGGGCGACGAACTGTTTGAATACGTCTGTCAGGACAACAATTTTGCTCCGCAACTCATGCTCGGCGTGTACGAATCGATCGATCGCAGCAGTCCCATTATTCCTTGAAAACACACGGCTGAGGCGGACCTCCGGGCCAGCCGAAAGTCCAGTCGGCCAAGCCGGTGCGGCGGAATGAAGCTGAGTACGGCAGCATCCTCCTAGTGCGATACCTCTATCAGGCGAAAGTGATAGAATTTGTGCTGTTTCCCGTCACAATCACTGAATGGTATGGGGCCTTTTACCATAAACTACATTAACCCCGCTGACGATCCCAGTAAGAAGTAGAGGTCTCCGCAGTTCAGGATCATCGACGCGATGTGGAGTCCGCCTCCGTCTGTGGTGACATAGATTCGCTCCATGCCTGACCGCTTATCTTTTTCGGCTATGGCCCATCGCGCAATCCGCGGCTAATTTCGCCACTTTGACGCACTCCTGAGAAAAACGCGGAAAACGGAAGCCACCGTGTTACACTACTGCCGGTTTTCGGCACCTCCGGATCGGGCCCCAGGGCCGATCGCTCAAACCAATAAGAGGTGTAAAGACCTGGGAAAGTTTTCAACCTTCCAAAGTTAATAACCTTCCGACGATTTTCTGCGTTACTCCTCGGCACTGTTTTGAGCGCTTGACCGAGAAATGAGTCGCCGTACATCTCGGTGCACACAAGACAGGTGTTTAGTGAATGGCGGGCATTTGCACTTTCCTTCTGCGATGCCAGCGAGATTTTGATGTTGAAAGGAATTGAAAAATTGATCCAACACGAATTGCCTGCTGCTGAAGAGCATGCTTTCCACTCCACAGCCGTTGCGTCGCTGCACAAACAGGGTACAGGTGCATCCGGACGTCCCGCGCACTGGCAAAGCTTCAGTCCGAGAGGGCGTTTCGGCCGGCGTCAGGGTCGCCTGGGACGATGAGCCGGCCCGTGTTTGCCCAAAAGTCAGCCCAAGGGCTCTGTGAGCGTCATCCATGGACGCTCCCATGGTGGAAAGTCGAAGGAGAGAATTCGTGGACTCTCGCGTACATCGTGACAGTGCACGTTCTTGCTCTCATCGGAATCGCGATGTTCCCCGTTCCGGGATGGAAAGTATTTTTGTGGAGCCTGAGCTTCGCCAGCATGGGGGCGTTAGCGACAACTGTGGCGTATCATCGCGGACTCGCTCACCGGGCCGTGAAGCTCAATCCAATTGTCGAGCAGGTGCTTATCTTCGCGGCGGTGTTCAATGGATCGGGGTCACCGGACACGTGGATCGCGAACCATCGACATCACCACGCGAAAGCCGATACGATCGAGGATGTCTCCAGCCCCCGTCACGGTGGATTCTGGTGGGCCCATCTGCGGTGGCTGTATCAATGGCAGCCATCGCCGATGAAGAAGTGGTGTCCGGATCTGATCCGGCCGCGATATGTGATTTGGGGAAACCTTCAAATCCCGCTTGTCCTCGCGTCGATCTTCTTTGGTTATTTCCTGCTTGGCTGGGCCGGCCTCTTTTGGATGGGCGCGATCCGCCTTGTCTACTGCCTTCACATGCAGGCCTTCGTGAACAGTCTTCTGCATCTGAAGCCGGGACTTGCGGAAGGAGTCGATTCCAGCCAGAACATATGGTGGCTCGGCCCGCTCCAGCTCACCGCATGGGGAGAGAACTGGCACGGCAACCACCACGCAAATCCCGCCTCGGCCCGCTTCAGCCGCCGCTGGTGGCAGGTTGATCTGGGCTGGTACGTGATCCGCGCATTGCGCGCCGTTGGCCTCGCCACCAACGTGCGCGTGAACAAGGATAGCTAAAACTATGCGATGCGGCGGCGTCCGCCTTTCACGCCGCGATGGGGACACCAACCCGGCGCTCAAGGTTATTGGCCAGATTCGCTAAGCACCCGGAGTCTCTCCACGACTTCATCGTAAGAGACCTTTTCCTTCAAGCTCGCGTAAGAGCCGGGAAAGTAAACGAGGGTAAGATCCGCGCCCCCTTCGTCGAACTGGTTGAGGACGACGGCGGCGCGCTGATCGCGCGAGAGGCGCGTGTTGTCGATCATGGGGAAATCGTAATAGCCCACATGAAAGGGCCGCCTCTGTGCCTGGGAAGACTCCCGCGGCGTCCGCACGCCTAGCTCAATGGTGAGTTCCCGGCGCTGAAGATTGATTTCGAGCACGGAGAGCATAAATTCTCTCTCCGTGTTATCGAGTGTCAACTTTTCGGGTTCCAGTTCGAGACCCCCGTGGCTGGCGCGGAACTTGTCGAAATCCACCGTGCGGCCGAATTTCTTGCCCACCTGCTCGAGCAGCACCAACTGGCGTGTTGTGATTTCTCGCGCGACCTGGTTGAGTCGGTTGACGTAGCCTGTCTTTCCGGGATCAGTCGACGCCGTAATCAGCCGGTCCATGTGCGAGAACAGAGGCTTGAGGTTCAGCGATTCATGGAAGTTGTAGGCCAGCATTTCCAGGTTCAGCATCCTGGCTTCGAGCCCCGCCGCTTCCGGCCGGAGGAATGTTTGAATGATGGATAAGAACATGTCCTTGCGCAAACCGCTTTCGGCTTGCTCGCGACTGCTCATCAACTCGGTATAGACGCGCTCGTTGGTTTGACGGGTTTCGTTCTGGCGGAGAATGGTGGACGTGTAGTAGCCGAGCAGCGCCACAGCCAGCGCGGTCAACAGGCCGTTCAAGGGGTGAAGGACAATGGCCGCCTTGTCCCAGAAGTCTTTCTCTTTGTTCTCCATGCTCACTTTCTCTTCAGCGCGTACTGCCCACCCTGTTTTTCCAGAATCAGGTCGTACTGCACTGAGCCTTCGTAGGAGTTGATCTCAATGGACGGCGTCTGGCCCTGATAATTGACCTTCAGCAAGCACTTCCCCTTGTCCTGCACGAAGAGGTTGAACGATCCGTAGGCGTCCGTCTGCGCGGCGTTGTTGTTCGCACCGCACGTGACTTCGACCTTTACACCTTGCCCGACCGGCTTTCCACCTTCAGTGATGCTGCCATAAATTTTTCCACCAAAGGCCAGAGTGGTGAAGCCAAGAATGAGAAGCAAAAGTATGTATGCACGCCTCATGGTTGTGCGCCTCCTGGCCAATATCTTATTACGTTGGGCTCGCCTTCGTATGGCGAATGATGATCTCGTTTTTGTATCAACCGGCCCATCCAGTCAGGTGCGAGGAGGCCGCGATGAAACTGTGGCGTTTGGGATTCGCATTGGCTTTCGGAATTGCTGTCCGTTGCGTTTCGGGTTGCCAGAAGCAGGAAGATAACTCGTGTTGCACGCCCGTGCAGCGACGGCTATATTCCCACTTGCTGCGTGATTCCGGTTGTGTGGAGTGATATCCACGGCAAAGGCATGCTGGACCGCGCCCTGCTTGGGAACACAGCCGAACGCGTCGTGCGCGCCGCGCGGTGCGGCATAGGCGAGGCAAAAGCCGGAACAAAGTTTTTGCCGCGAATTGCGCGAACTACGCGAATGGGCCGCACAGAATTTGACTGTTGGCGTGTCAACCGCTGTGGCGGCCATTCGCGTAATTCGCGGCAAGAAAAATCGGTTCGGACATGCATCCTTTATATATCCCCGCGCCGTATCAGGATTCGGCGGAATTCGGGCGGTTGATTCTGCGCGACGGTTCCACAGCAACCGTTCGTGTCGCGACACTGGACGACGCGCCGGCAGTCGTGGCCTTATTCCATAGACTCTCACCCGAATCCAGGCAGCATCGATTCTTTTCCCTCTCCGAGCCGACGCCTGAATTCGTGAGGTCTCTCTGCGACTCGTCCAATCCGCGACGGCAGCTCACTCTGGTCATCACGCGGACGTCCGGTAAGAATGACGCCATTATTGCCGCAGGCTCCTACGTCGCCCGTGATGACAAATCGGCCGAAGTTGCCATGGCGGTTGAAGACAGATTTCAAGGCAAAGGCATCGGCACCCATTTATTGGAACGCCTGGCGCTGCTCGCGGCCCGTGCCGGCTTCACGCGATTCTGGGCCGTTACTCACCTGGAGAATCGCGGCATGGTCGAGGTGTTCCGTCACTCCGGTTTTGCACTGACGGAAAAGGTCGAAAGCGGTTGCCTGGAGCTTGATTTTTCCGTCCTCCCGACCGAATCCAGCGTACAGCTGTCGGAAATGCGGGATCGCGTCTTTACTGCGGCTTCGCTGCGCTGGTTTTTCAAGCCAGGAGCTGTTGCCGTCGCCGGCGCTTCGCGAGATCCATCCAGTATCGGCTACAGGATTCTCGAGGCACTTGTGCTGAATCGCTTTCAGGGGCCGGTTTATCCGGTCAATCCTAAAGCAAGTGTGGTCGGATCAATGCGGGCCTATCCATCCGTGAACGAGCTTCCCGATACCGTCGACCTCGCCATCATTTCGGTTCCGCGCGATGCGGTCCTCAAAGTCGTCGATGAATGTGCGGGGCGTGGGGTCAAGGCACTGGTCGTAATCACAGCCGGCTTTGCCGAGGCTGATGAGAGTGGCCGTGGTCTCCAGAAGAAGCTGCTCGAGAAGGTTCGCGGCTACGGCATGCGCATGGTCGGTCCGAACTGCATGGGGCTACTCAACACGGATGCTTCGATTCAGCTTAACGCATCGTTTTCTCCCGTCTTTCCACCTCCCGGACGAATCGCGATGTCTTCACAAAGTGGTGCGCTGGGTCTGGCCATTCTTGCTCTCGCGACGGAGCGCCAGTTGGGCGTGTCGACTTTTGTGAGCGTTGGAAACAAAGCCGACGTTTCAGGCAACGACCTGCTTCAGTACTGGGAAGTGGATGACAACACCGATGTGATCTTACTCTACCTCGAATCATTCGGGAACCCGCGCCGGTTCGCGCGGATCGCAAGGCGGGTCAGCAGAACGAAGCCGATAATCGCCGTGAAAGCGGGCCGTACCATCGCAGGCCGGCGCGCAGCGGGATCACACACCGCGGCGCTCGCTGCGAACGATGTCGCTGTCGATGCATTGTTCCGGCAAACTGGCGTCATCCGGGCCGAAACACTGCACGAGATGTTCGATATCGCGGCGGCGCTGGAAAACCAGCCGCTCCTTCAAGGCAGGCGTGTGGCCATCGTAACGAACGCGGGTGGTCCAGGCATTTTGTGCACGGACGCATGCGAAGCGGGAGGATTGGTGGTTCCCGAACTCTCGGAGAAAACAAGGACGGAGCTGCGGAAGTTCTTGCCTGCTGCGGCCAGCCTTTCCAATCCAGTCGACATGATTGCCTCCGCCCGAGCGGAGAGCTACCGCAAAACGATCGAGACCGTATTACAATCGCCGGACATCGACGCAATGATCGTCATCTATATTCCCATCGATCGCAACGAGTCGGAAGCAATCGCCCAGGCGATTCGAGACGGTGCCGCGCTGGGACGCGCGGCGGGTGGCCATGATAAGCCGGTTCTGGCCTGTATGATGACCACTGAAGCGGCGCACAGCCTGACCACGGAAAGCGAAACGATACCGAGCTATCTCTTTCCGGAAGCCGCTGCAAAGGTTCTCTCGAAGTCCATAACCTACGCCGAATGGCGGTCCAAACCACTCGCGATGGTCCCCGGCTTTCCAGATGTCCAAAAGGACGCAGCGGCGCAAACCGTCGCCCGCGCTCTCGAAAAGCACGGTGCAGGGTGGTTGTCCTCCGAGGAAGTTCGCGCCGTGCTGGCCGCTTTCGGGATACCCCAGGTTGCGGGAGGCCTGGCAAAAAACCGAGAGGATGCGGTGAAGCTGGCCCAATCGATCGGTTTTCCCGTGGCTCTGAAGCTTGCGTCCGAGCATGTGGTGCACAAGACCGATGTTGGTGCTGTACGGCTGAACCTGGAGGACGAAGACTCAGTTCGGCGCGTCTTCGATGAAATCAAACAGGAGGACATGGAGGGCATCCTCGTGCAGCGCATGATCCAACGCGGCGTAGAGTTGATGATCGGTGTGACGGAAGATCCGTTATTCGGTCCGCTCATCGCGTTTGGATTGGGAGGAATCTACGTTGAGATTCTTGCCGATGTCCGGTTTCGTGTCACTCCCCTGACAGACCAGGACGCGGGTGAAATGGTCCGCGAAATCCGTGGCTACCGCCTGCTTCAGGGCTACCGGGGCCATCCGCCTGCCGACGTGATGGCGATCGAAGAAGTCTTGCTCCGCGTTTCGCGCATGGTCGAGGACATCCCGGAGATCCGCGAACTCGATCTCAATCCCATCTTTGGTCTCCCTCCTGGAGAAGGCTGTGCCGTGGTCGATGCCCGGATTCGCGTGGCCTGACGGAATTTCGGGGACAGACCCCAATTTCTGCAACCAAGAAATTGGCGTCTGTCCTGAAATTCCCCGAATCCGCAGTCCGCAATCCGCAATATGATTAGCACATGCGGATCAAGTACCTGGTTCTGCTTCTCGTCGTCATCGGGTTCGCCGCTACGGGGTGGTACTTCCTTTCACGCGGCTTCAGTGCGAGGGATCAACCCAGCTTAGCAGAAACGTTCATAGCTCGGCGGCTTCGTCATCTCGCGATTCCGCGCCTTGCGCGGGAAGCGGGGAACGTGGTTCCAGCCAGTCCCGAAGTATTGTCGGAGGGGATGGCTCACTTTGCGGATCACTGCGCGTTTTGCCACGCCAACGACGGAAGCGGAAACACCGATATTGGCCGCGGACTCTATCCCAAGCCTCCGGACATGAGACAATCCGAAACTCAGAGCCTTAGTGACGGGGAACTGTATTACATCATTCACAATGGCGTCCGGTTTACAGGAATGCCGGCCTTTGGCGAGGAAACGTCAAACGGGCAAGACGCGGACAGCTGGAAGCTCGTATACTTTGTTCGGCATCTTCCAATGATCACAGCCCAGGAACTGGAAGAGATGAAGAAAATGAATCCGAAGAGTCCAGCCGAGTTAGAAGAAGAAGATGAAATCCGCAGGTTTTTGCAGGGTGAAGATCAGCCGGCTGGCGAGACTCACAGACATCAATAAGTTTGAGGAGCAAATACCATGTTGAAGCAATGTGCTGTTGGTTTACTGACGCTTTTATTATCTGCTGCCTTGTTGCAGGCGCATGGGGGCGCAACACACCTTTTGGGTACGGTTTCGGCCGTTGATGGGAATCGCGTGACGATCAAGGACAAGTCCGGCAAATCCGTCGTCGTCGTAACCAACACGAGCACGAAGTATCTCAGGGGCGAAAAGCCCGCCACAAGCGCTGAGCTGACGGTCGGCTCTCGGGTTGTCATCGACGCAAAAATGGATAACGCGACAAAGACGTACGTGGCGGAAGAGGTGCGCGTAGGCGCAGCAACTACCGCTGCAGCGAAGGCTCCCACACCGGCCCACAAATAACGTGTGACGGAACGACCATTGGTCGGTTCGGGACCAAACTAAAGTTAACGATGACCGTACCGCCAGGACATCACGCCTCGCGCCTGAGTACGGAGCGTGCAGCTTCCACGATGCTCGCGTGTATGGTTCCGCTGCTGGCGATCACACCGTTCGAGTTCTGCAATTCGTGCCGGTTGTACTGCAGCGGAGCGTTGAACAGATCGGTCATGCGTCCTCCCGCTTCCAGAAGAATGGCTTCAGGAGCGCAGGAATCCCATTGATACGTGCCGCCGCTGGTATTCAAGTAGAGATGAGCGCGGCGCTCACAGATCATTCCGACCTTCAAGCCGATGCTGCCTGCTCGAAGCGTCTGGGTAATGGCGAGGCGATGGCGGATGGCGTCGACCCTGCGGGAATGGTGGGACCGGCTTAGTGCGATAGTCATCGCCGCAGGATCGGATTCCGGTGACACTCGCAAGGGTATCGTCGTGTGGCCCTCTTCAAGAAAAGCTCCCATACCGGACGCTGCATAATAGAGTTTCCCGGTTAGGGGCTGATAGACAATACCGAGTCTGGGTTTCCCATCGACGGCAAGGCCGATCATCACTGCGAATTCGTCGCAATGAGAGATGAACTCCTTGGTTCCATCCATCGGGTCGACCATCCAGACTCGGGATTTCGTCAACCGAACCCGGTCATCGGGGGTCTCTTCGCACACGATCCCGTCCTGAGGGAACAGCCGCTTCAGTTCCGTTACGAGGAATTCGCTCGCTTCACGGTCTGCAGCCGTGACCGGATTATCGTATCCTTTCCAGTGGACGGAAACGCTTCCGGAGTAATGTCCCGCCAAAATGGCTCCTGCGCCGATCGCAAGCTCCTTTCCCGCTTCCAGTTCCTCTTTCATTTCGTCAGAAAACCTTTCTCGATCAGCAGGTGGGTCAACTTCGCGGCCGAGCTTGCTGTCCCTGGCGCGATATACCTCACGCATTCCGCGGGCGCAGTCGAGATTCGAATTGGTAATGAGCGATCTGCTTTCCAATCATGAGACGGAATGCCGGTATGTTATCGCGAAATTTTGCAGGACAGTCGCGAAAACAAAGCGAAAGGATCGTTCAACTGAGGTGTTCGGCCATGTTTCGGCGATTCGAACGCGGGCTAAAGCCCGCGACTACATGACAGGGATTTGCGCGTGTTCAGAACAAAATAATGTCGGTTTGCGAATGACTGTGACTAGACTGAAAGCTCGGTTGAGTATCTCGATGTCCCGCTATTCGCTTCTCATGCTCCCTCTTGCGCTTCTTGCGTTTGTCCAGCCTGGTCTGGCCCAACGGAACGATCAGATTCTTCTCGAAGGTTTCGAAGCGCTGTATAACCTGGATTTTGACGTTGCGGAAACACACTTTCGCCGTCTAGCGGAGCTCGACCCCCAGCGCCCTGAACCCTGGAATCAGCTTGCCGCGACGCTCTGGCTGAAGATCGTTGCAGGCCAGGAGAAGCTGAATCTGGAGAGTTTTTCGGGAGCTTCTTTGGGCACCGACGATTCGTCAGACGCCGTTGGCGCACAAGAGGAAAAACAACTCCGGGACACCATCGCTACCGCCGTTTCTAAAGCCGATGCCCTTTTGGCACGCAACCGCCAAGACGTTCAGGCGCTATACGCAAAGGGTGTCGCTAAAGCCCAACTGGCGGCCTTCGAAGCCGTAGCCAAGCGCTCTTACTTTGCCGCTTATCGCACAGCTCGCGAGGCGCGCGACCTGCATTCAGAAGTTTTGAAGCTGGATCCGAACTTCAAGGATGCGGCTCTCACAATTGGTGTCTACGACTACGCGGTTGCTTCCATCCCAGGTTGGCTCAAGTTTTTCCTTGGGGCTTTCGGCCTGCGCGGCGACAAAGAGCGCGGATTGGCAACAATCGTCGACGTTGCGATAAGCGGAAAATCGGCGCGGACAGACGCGAAAATGCTCCTCATCGTCATGTATAACCGGGAAAAGAAGTACGAAGAGTCCGTGGCGCTCCTTTCGGACCTTCAATCCCGCTATCCGCGAAACTACCTGCTTGAACTCTCAAAAGCATCCGTTTATAGCCGCATCAAAGAATGGGATCAGGCGATCAATAGCTACCGATCGGTCCTGCAGAAGGTTGAAGCCGGTAACCAAGGTTATAAACATCTGGACCGTTCCAAAGTACTTCTGCTCCTTGCGAAGGCCAACGTGGATCAGGGAAGCGTACCTGAAGGAATGGCGATTTATCAGGAAGTGATTTCCGACGGCCGTTCATCCGATAACGATCGCGCTAACGCCCGGCTATGGCTCGGCAGACTCTATGACCTCATGAAAGACCGGACGAAGGCGGTCGCTGAATACGATGCCATCCTCTCTCTGAAGTGCGACCCACGCCTCAAAGCCCAGGCTCAGAAATACAAGAAGGATCCATTCGGAGCGGACGGCAAGTTTTGACGAACTGAACTCTCCTCCTTCGAAGGAGGGCGTTCGCCGATTTGTTGGGCGAAGCCGTTCTAGTGGTTTAGACTATCGCCGGTGAATCTTCGCAAACTCTCTTCATCTCCCAAAGAACTGGTTGTCTGTTCGGTTGTTTTCCTCTGCTTGACTGAAATTGGGCTGTGGTTTTTCGCG
This sequence comes from Acidobacteriota bacterium, assembly GCA_003222815.1. Classification (GTDB taxonomy): domain Bacteria; phylum Acidobacteriota; class Terriglobia; order 20CM-2-55-15; family 20CM-2-55-15; genus 20CM-2-55-15. The sequence continues at coordinate 34,573 of QHXC01000424.1, forward strand.
AGGACGCCGAGGGGAAGGCTCAACGTCACTCAGATTGTTTCTGTTCTGTTTTTGGCAATCGTGATCTTCCGTTTTCGAGAAATTCGCGCGAAACGCCATCAAGCTCCTGCGAGTCCTCCGGAATCGGAATCCATGCTGCTGCCCTACCTCGCTATACTTTTCGGAACGCTCGTCTGGACAACGATGCTTTCAGCCTACTTCATAAGCGACGACTTTGGCCTTCTTTACATGGCGCGCAAACCAATGCTCAGCCGGATATGGCCGGTATTCCGCTATGGCGATGGTGCGGGCGTTTTCTACCGTCCTCTGACGCTTATGAGTTTTTCGTGGGACCATGCCATCTGGGGAGAATGGCCAGTTGGTTACCATGTCACAAACCTTCTCCTCCACGCGGCTTCGGTGGCCGGGCTCTTTGTGCTCTTGCGACAGCTCGGAGCCAGGCGGCGAGTGTCGGCAATCACTGCCGGACTGTTTGCCGCAATGCCGATTCAAGTGGAATCGGTTGCCTGGATGAGCGGGCGATTCGATGTCCTATCGACGACCATCATTTTGTGGACAACCGTTTGTTACTTGTGGGCGCGCGCGAAGAACAGCCTTGCCGGTTACTTCGCCGCGCTGGCGCTCTTCGTCCTGTCGATGTGTTCCAAGGAAACCGGCTTCGTCCTGCCTCTGCTCTTAATCGCAATCGAATTGGCGGTGTTCCGCGCTCGGCCGCCATGGAAGATTGCCGGCTTCCTTGCGATCGGGGGAGTGGCGTTCGTTTATCGGATGTTTGCACTCGGCGGGCTCGGAGGATACAAGAGCGGTGGGGTCTCGTCAGCCCTCGATCTCGGACCGAAGACTCTCGAAGGGCTGCTCATTCGCGCACCCGCGCAAATGCTTTTTGGGCTGAACTGGACTGAGCCTGTCGGCATTCTGGCCATCACGATAGCCTCCGTGATGGCCGCAATTCTCATGCTGCTTGTGTTTGGCGCCCGGCTCGGAACTGAACAGCACTCGATCGTCCAACTAGGACTGATTTGGACATTCATTACAATGATTCCGGCGCACTTCTTGCTGATGATCGGTCCCGGTCTGAGCAATTCGCGCGTGTTGTGCTTGCCAACCGTTGGAATCGCGATGATGCTTGGGCAGCTCCTGGGATCGCTGAGTGGACGGCGCTTCCAGACGGCGGTGTTCGCCGTTTTCGCTGTCGTGCTCAATCTGGGTGTGCTGCACAATCTGGCGGCATGGCGATCGACTGCGGCACTCGCCGAAGACACTTTGCAGCACGTCATGAGACTCGAACCGTCGCCGCCGTCGCACTCGCAGCTCGTTTTCTCGAACCTTCCGGACACCGTCCGAGGCGTCTTCTTTTTTAGAGTCGGGTTGAGCGAGAGCTTGAAAATGGCGTATGGCCGCGATGACATCAGTGCCATCCACGATTCGGATCCAGCGACAGAGGTCCCTGGATCGCCGCAAGTGCAAGTTCGCTTCTTATGGAAAGGTGAACCGGAAGAATTGTTGGTCAAAGAGAAGTAGCCGGATGTCGCTCGCGTTCGAGTCGTGCTGAATTCCTCAATATCAAGGAGGTCTGAAATTCCTGCAGTTTCTGCAGGTCTGTGTCTACTTGAGCGTCAACATTTGAGGCCAGTTGAGCACGACGGATGCGGCTTCACTTTGAAGCTGCGGCAGAGTCTCCTTCGGCCACAAGCCTGAGCTGATTTTCGTAGAAGGTGGCTTTGACAGAATTGAAATCCACTTCGTACTCGGTGAATTGATCGGGAAACTTGGGATCCGGAATCACTTGCGTGACAATGCCAATTCGCATGTAGGTTGGTACAAGGGAACCTATCCGTTCGACATGGTCCCCAACTTTGAATTTGGACATATGGCAGAGTAGTTGAATACGGCGTCGTATTTCGAGTTAATTTTATGTAACTCGTGAAATAACTGCGAAGCAGGAAGCACGCGTAGGTTTTTTAGCCACGAATTCCGCGAATGGGATACAATTGTGCGGTTAAGCCAACAATCCGCGACGGCAATTTTAAATTCGCAATTTGGTAACACTCGTGCAAAGTTCCGTCCACAACATGCGGAAAAAGGAAAGGAAGGACGGAATGAGCGACAAGAATGTTTCCTCACCGACAAAACTATTGTTTTCGAATGTTCCCGTCGATTGCCAGGATGAGTATCTGAGGTTGTGGGTCGAGGCCAGAGGCTATCGTGTGTCGACCTTGACGCTCATACGAGATAGCGTGAGCGGTACGTCTCCTAGTTTCGCCTATGTGCAGTTGATGAATCCTTCGAGACTTGATGAGGCCGCGCGTAGTCTGGACGGTCAGACAATTCAAGGACTTAAAATCCAGGTCGTTCGCATCGAGTCATTTTCTCAGTCGAAATGAAAACAATTCCCGCACACACCAGCCAAGCTGACGGAATCGCCACGTACAATCCGGACGACGTTCAGTTTTCCCATAGGTAGCAAGCCGACTCCACTTTTGCTTATCGAGCGATTTGTGTCACAGTAAGCCTCGCTGCCACTCGAGCTCGACACATTGTACGTGACGCCTCCAGGTGACCCGCTCGAGCACCACACGGCTGGTTTCGCCAAGGTCATGTGCTCAGCGCGCTGCTGATGGAGGCGGTACCGCAAAAGAAGTAGGGCGGACAGGAGAGTCTCCAATGAATGAAGAGGCAATAGAACTTCAGAAAAAGATTACACAGCTTTCGGATGAGCAGTTGTTAGAAATGGTCACAGTTGAATCTGGCGACTACCGCCAAGAGGCACTGGACTACGCGAAAGCTGAACTTACGTCGCGCGGTATCGACTTCGCTCCAGCTTCTGACGAAAAAAGGGAGTCCAGCGAGGAAAGTGCAGTACCTCCGCTCGATGCACGTGGTTTGGTTTGTCTTGGTTGTGGCGGACAGATGCGGCCCGGGGCACTGGTCGCTGAAAAAGAGTTAACGATAGTCTTTACGGATAATCACGAAGAGCGCTTTGTTCGAGTGAATGCCTGCAGCCAGTGTGGGCAATTATCGCTCGTCGCCGACTATGAGACAGACGTTCAGCCGTGACTTGTTTAAAAATGGACGAAATAGTGGCATCATTTGTCCCGCCTCCTATTCCTCTGACGTCAGGCCTCTCGTGAGCAGTTTGAAGAAAAGGTTAACCACGCTCAGGACGATCGCGCCGAAGAATGCCGGTAGAAAGCCCCGAATGCTGAAGCCGGGTACGAAAGCCGCCGCCAGTTTCAACATCACGGCGTTGATGACGAACCAAAATACCCCGAGCGTAATGAGGGTGAGCGGAAACGTCACGATCTTCAAAAACAAACCGAT
>QHXC01000131.1:0-7507 GCA_003222815.1 Acidobacteriota bacterium
AGATCGTGGAGGCGCAAAAGAAGGGACCCCTGAACTCTACTTCACGGACCCCGATGGCCTGATCGTTCAGCTTCAAGACACTACGTACTGCGGAGGAGCGGGTGTCTTGGGGAACGTATGTATTTCCTAAATGAGATCTGACAATTGAACATTGAACAATCGGTTCGTGCGTTGACGCGACCGATTGTTTTCGCTTGCAGGGCGCCGTGGCTCCGCCTATTCTTTTGCGTCAGCAAAATCAGGAGAAACATCATGGCGATAGAACGCATTCTCAACGCGCGTGCGGGAGTGCTTGTGCTGATCGCGTACGTATCCATGCCTGCGTTTTCGCAAACGCAATCCGCTTCGCGAAATTTCATTGGCATGTGGAGCGATCCGCCTGTGACGATCACCGGAGACTTTTGTGCGAGCTGGTGCACGGATGCCGGAATCGAACGCCTGGATGCGCTCTTGGACGATCCGAAAAATGACGCGCGTCCGCTGGCGGAGCTTCGAGCGGAAGCCGACAATTACCAGCGGGAAAATTACATTCGTCCTCATCTCACCGATGCCGCGCTGAAAACGTATCCGTTAGATCGCGCCGATGATCCTTCTTTTTTACGCTGTGAGCCATACGGATTCGCCCAGCAGTTTATTGCGCGGCACCAACTCGAAATCCGCCAGCCCGCCAAAGACCGGCTTGAATTGCGATACGGCGAGTGGGACGCGCGCCGCACCATCTATATGGACGGACGCAAGCGTCCAGCGAACGAGGCGCCAAGCCGGCTCGGATATTCCGTCGGCCGTTGGGAAGGCGACACGCTGCTCGTCGAAACGTCCGGTATTCTGGCAAGCCGAACCCCCTGGCAGAGCGAGCATAGCGATCAATTGCGCGTGGTCGAGCGCTTTACGCGCTCGAAGGATGGAAAGACCTTGACGCTCACGGCAACGATGACCGACCCGTTGGACCTCCGCGAGCCGGTCGTCATCAAACACATTTGGGCCTGGGCGCCGGATCAGGTCATCGCGCCGTACGACCAATGCGAAATTCCGACAGAGGTCAAGAAAGGAGTCCGATGATGAGATTTCGATTGTTGCTTGCAATCTCCTTGATCCTGGTGTGCGCGACAAGTGCGACGTCCCATCACTCCTTTGCGGGGGTTTATGATGAGTCGCGGCTGGTAACCGTATCGGGCGTCGTCACGCAGTTCAAATTCGTGAATCCGCACGCGCTCATGTACATGGACGTCACCGACGCTTCCGGTAAAGTCGCCAAGCGGACCATCGAATTTGCCGGCAGGCTGAATCTCTCGAACCTCGGCTGGACAGCCGACTCCGTCAAGTCCGGCGAACACGTGACGGTGACCGGCAATCCCACACATTCCGGCTCAGACCGGATTGCATTTAAAAGACTCGTGCGCGCAGACGGCACGGAGCTTCTGCCGGCAGGACCGCAGCGTTCCCAAACACTCGAAGAAGAGCGCCGCCAGACATCTCACCTCGTCTTTGCTAGTGCGCTTTACCACCAATCGTGATCTGGAAATATGTCTCGCGGGTCCCAAACCACGGCTCAATGAGGCCGAGCTTTTCCAGGCGGCTAAGCGAGACGGAGGTGGAAGCTGGGCGGCCCCAGGCAAGTTGGCGGGTTGACATAACGTCATCCTCATCACGCCATTCCACATGCCTGGTAAACCGCGATCCTGGAAACTGAGGTACGGCGAACGGCATTCGCGTTTCACGTTTCCGGGATGCCGACAATACGACCACGTGAGAATGTCCACTCCTGACCTCAATAAATTTGCCCCACGAAAAAATGTGGCGCAGTTTTGAAACGTTTGAAGCGCGATGTTCTCTACGCACCTGGGTCTATCGCATCGCGCACAACATAGCCACTTCGCATGTGATTCGACAGCGCCGGGCAACCTCATGGGGACGGCTGACCCTGGAAAAAATCGAGTCCATGCCCAACCCGGGCGACGAGATCCGTGAGACCCATGATCGCCTGGATTGCGAGCGACTGCTGCAGTTGATTCATCGCCTCAAGCCGCTGGATCGTGAAGTCATGCTGCTCTATCTCGAAGACCTCGATGCAGCCACGATTGGCGAAATCACGGGAATTTCGGCTGCAAATGTGCGGGCCAAGATTCATCGGATCAAAAACCTGCTCGCAGGGCGCTTTCAAACACGAGGTCAAGAATATGGACAAGACTCCGGCTAAAGACCCCAAACAGATTTGGCAAAACCAGAGGAGGGAGCATCCGACCATGTCCTTAGAAGAAGTTCGGACCAGAGCATATATGGCTCAGGCGAAGGCGCGTCGCAATCTTGGCGTCGCGTTTGTCTTCGCTATTCTCCTGATGATCTTCTGCACGATCGCCATTGTGGAGCTTCCAGGACCGCGGGTCATTACTGCGGCGCTGATGGTGGTGGTCCTAGTTGCCGCATACAAAGCGTACAAGCGAATTTGGTCTCCGCAACCGTTATCGCCTCATGCGGCATTGCGCGCCTGCACGGATTTTTATCGGAAGGAACTGGAAACACAATACCGTTCAGTATACGGTTCAGTGGCTCTCACGTGGCGTTTCGCCGTTGCGCTGATCATCTACGCGTGGCTCACGGCGAACATTTGGGCCCGCAGTGCCGGCCCTCTGGTCGTGCGAATCCTTATACCTTCTTTGCTGGCCCTGATCTTGTTCCTGCGGCGAGGTGAAGCCCGGAGGCTCAAGAGGGAATTGGACGAGTTAGATGAGTTTGAAAAGCAAAATGTCTAAAGATTGCATCTCCGATTCCATAGGCCCAACAAGTAGAGGCACCTCAATGCCTAAGAGTTCACACAATCGAGTCCGTAACATGATTCCTCTCCAAACAGATCCCGCCACGGCACCGTGCTTATTTTGCCTTCGCGGCTCCCTCAAATTCATTCGGCCTTGCCGCTACGGCGCAGAGGAACCTGACGCCTTTTGGCCGCGCACCCATGCCTCCATGTTCTTCCAATCGGGGTCGTCCTGGGATGCAAATTGCCTTCCTCCCTGGTGAGTATCGCGGGGTGCCGGGAACCACCAGTTTCGAGACAGTCTCGAAATTGCGACGAGACTGCTCCTCCGTCCAAGTGTTCTGCCCCGGTGGCAGCAACTCCAGGTGAAGTCCGGCGGGGTGACGGGATACCTGATGGCATGCGTAGCAGCGGACATGGTCCTCCGACCGGGTTTTCAGAAAAATGGGCTGGACGCGGGCCTTGAAAAACTCGTAATCAAGAGCGGGCCTTGCCGCACCCGCGGCGGCTGTCTTGTCGGACTGCTCTCCCGCTGAGGGAACGGGCGCATAAAGCGCCAACGCTGCTACAAAACTGGCAAAAACTGTCTTCAGACCGACTTTAGAAACCATAATCTTTCTCCAATGTCTGCCGCAAAATGCCCGCAACTTTAGGGCAGCACCAACGTGCTGATCCGGTCGGGGACCTCTCCGACCGGGATGCGGGCCACCTCTTTCATTGTCTTCACGTCGATGGCGGTCACCGACTTGGTCCCGCAGGTGGAAACGTAGACTGTCTTGCTGTCGGGAGTGAAGGTGATCCAGGCCGGTCCGCCGCCCCGATTGGGCTTTCCCGGAACCTGGACTTCCGGCAAAGACACATGTCCCAGCAGTTTGATCTCCGGCAGCGAGTAAACGAAAACAGAATTGGCCGGCCTGCTGTTGGCCCACACGGTCTTCCCGTCCGGACTGATGCCGATGCCGTGGCTGATGCCCTCGCAGGCGGGGCCAAACCCGGTGGGTTCGTCGGGGTGCTTAATCCGAGCCACCTCCTGGCGCTTCGCAAAATCCACCACCGAGAATCCGTTCGTTTGGTTCAGCTGTGCGAAGATCCGGCGGCCCGAGCCGTCGGGGCCACTCTCAATGTCTAAGGGTTGTACTCCCTGGTCGTACTGCACCTCCCAAGCGATTTCCATTCTCTGGAGATCAAAGACGATTAAAGAACGTGCCGGCGGCGAGCCGACGGCCGCATACTTGCCGTCCCGCGTCACGGCTATGTCGTGCAGCCCTCGTTTCGTCGGGATACTTTTGATCTTCTCCAGCGAGGTGGCGTCAATGATATCCAGCGCCCCGATATCCTCCGCCGTTGTGCCGGTATTGCGGATGCAGACTAAAACAAGTCTTCCATCTTTCGTCACGGCTGCATCGTTGGCCCAACCGCTGAGGGGCACCTTTTTGATAATTTTTTCGCTCTTTCGATCCATAACGGTGAGGACGTTCTCATCGCTCCGACTGGGGATATAGATGCGATTTCCGTCGGGAGAGAATCGGGCCACCTCGGGCGACACAAAGCCTTTGATCACATGCACGACCTTGTTCGTCTTGGGGTCGATCACATCAATGGTAGTTCCGCCCCTGTTGGTGACATAGATGCGGGCCGTTTCCGCCGCTAAGGGCATCGCCAACAGAATCCACAAAATCGACAAATGCCGCAGGAACAAATAACTTTTCACTGTTGTTAAGTTCATAGTCAACAGTCCCTCCTTTTCAGCTGTGGAACCTAATCGTCCAGAATTAGTTTTTTGGATTTCCGGCGATTGAAAATATACATCCGGTTCGGTCCAATCGATGACAATTTTCGGCGGATCGTTTCCACAAGGTCCACAACACAGAAACACAGTATGCATTAACCAAATTGCCGTATGACCGGCTGCGCTTCCTTGTGCCGGACCGGCCTGCCAATCGCCCGCGGGACGGGAAATACCAGCGATATTCTCCTTTCTCCAGCTAGCGGAGTGGGTTATTGTCGTCATCAAAGAATCTATCCCTGCAACTCGAGGAGTTTCCTATGAAGACACCGCCCATGCCTAAAATGACCATGTTCGCATTCATCGCGCTGATCATCGTGGGCTTCGTGGCGCCCCATGCGTTGCTCCTGGGACAAGGAGCGGCGCAGGGCGATGCCGTGCTGCAGCCGGTCCGGCATGATCCATCTAAGGAGCTTGCGCTGAAGATCACCCAGCCGTTCACTTTCGCTGCGGTGGGCGACATCATCATCCGGCGGCCGGTCGGAGAGGGTGAGGCCGGCTATCAGGCTCTGGTGAAAGTGATGCGGGAGGCGGACATGACATACGCCAACATGGAGGGGCCGATCCTCGACGAAGGCAGCTTCCGGGGACCTCTTGCCGGAGGCGCCAAGAGCGTGGTTGATGAGCTGAAGCGCATGGGCGTTCGGATCATGACCACCGCCAACAATCACACGCTCGACGCTGGTCCGGAAGGGATGTTCGAAACCCATCGGCTTCTGGACGAGGCAGGCATTGTCCATGCCGGATCGGGGAAGAACCTTGCCGATGCCAGAATGCCCCGCATTGCGGTGACACCGAAGGGTACTGTTGCGGCCATCGGCATGTATTCCATTGATGCCAGCTCAAACAATCGGTCGCGTTTCACCGATGCGACGGAGGACACACCAGGTCTTAACCCGTTACACGTGACACCTTACAACGTGGTTACCGCCGAGCACATGCAGGCTTTGAAGAAGATCCGCGATGCCATTTATGCCCGCCGTCCGGAGGTTCGCGTTCCGGTCGCGCCGGTCGCAGCCAACGAGCCGGCGGGGCGGCTGAATCTCTTTCAAACCGCATTCACGGTCGGCGCTCATCCTGGCGACCTCTCGTACGAGATGGACCCGGCCGATCTCAAAAGTATCATCAAGAGCGTCCGAGTCGGTAAGCAACTGGCGGACTTCCTCTTCGTCGCGATCCACTGCCATCAGAACTCGTTCGTGTTTCAAGCGTACAGTCAGGACCATAACACGCCGGACTTCCTGATCGAGTTGGCGCATCAAGTGATCGACAACGGGGCGGACGCCTTCGTCGGACACGGCGTCCACAACCTCCGAGGCATCGAGATCTACAAGGGAAAACCAATATTCTACGGTGTGTCGAGTTTCTTCTACCATCGTGGGGCGGCGCCAGAGATCACCAACCCATCGGCGGTTCCAGGCCCTGGAGTGAACGAACTTGACGACAATCTGGAAACACTCCTGACCACGAGCCGCTTCGAAGACGGGAAGCTCGTGGAGGTGCGCCTCTATCCCGCGGACCTCGGCCAGGATCGAACCCGGCCCATCTCGAGAGGCGGCACTCCCTCGACGCCATCGCCTGAGATGGCTCGCCGTGTGCTTGAGAGACTTCAGACTCTCTCGAAGCAGTTTGGCACCACGGTGACAATTCAGAACGGCGTCGGCGTGATCCGCGTCGCGTCCAAGCAAACCAACTGAGTTCCGCGGAGCTGGTCCTGGCGACTTCTTGACCCACTGGGACATTCGGAACAACGATTCAGCTCGCGGCTTTTTCGATCCCGCACGGCGAATCGGAGAGCGCGGCCATTTCAGATCCGACAGGACAATCCGGATGTTGACCTATCTTCTCATTGGAATAAATGTACTCGTCTCGCTCATCGGTTTCTCAAGGATGAACAGCGTGGCCGGAGACAGCATGTTTTTCTTCTCGCCGTGCGAGGTTTCCGCAGGCAGGAACTATCAGGGCATGCTTCTTTCGCACTTCGCTCATGCCGATGGCACTCACCTGCTTTTCAACATGCTGACGCTCTACTCCTTCGGCCCCGTCGTCGAGTTGGGTCTGGGCGCACGGAGCATGCTGCTGATCTATGCGAGCGCGGGCATCTTCTCCACATTGTTCGTCTACTATCTGCATCGTGCTGATCCGAGATATCGGGCTCTCGGGGCCAGCGATTCGGTGACAGGAATCATCTTCGCCGCAATTGTTCTCCTGCCGGGGATGAGCGTCTACTTCTTCTTTGTCCCGGTCCCCATTCCCGCTCCACTGTTCGCCGTCGGCTATATCGTCCTCTCGACTTATTTGATGCGGCGCGGGGGCGGGCATATCAGTCACGAAGCACACGTTGCTGGCGCGATCTCAGGATTGCTTCTCGCCGGATTGCTAGCGCCGGGGGGATTCGGCCCGCTCCTTCGCAGAATTCAGAACCTCCTCACCTGAGCGAGAACGGCTTCTGAAAGAAACACCCTAAGCTAAGGATGGGCTCCAGGCGCCTCGACACCGCATGTGCGGCATTGCAAGAGAAACGAGCAAGGAAACGGCTGCGACGAAAGCACTTGCCGAGTAACCGTCTACCTTTCACTTTGCCGGACATTTTGTGATCGAGATTCTCAGTTTCCGGGATCCCGTAGGATGATGTGTTCACAGCTAACTCGCTCGATCCCGTCGATGGATTCCTTGACAAGACCTCCCAGGTGGGCGTACCTAATCGTTATCAAATCGTACACACTCGGAGCGGACGTTCGTTTCCTGAGGCTGTTGCCGGCTCGACGCGTCTTTATAAGAGTAGTTCGGTGAGAAAGAATCAGAACCAAGGCCTAGACGCCTGCCATATTGATTTTCGGATCATTGGATCGCATTCGAAAGGAGCGGATTATGGTGAGGACATCTACGAACAGGAAGAACTCCATAGGCCGGGAAACGCGTTGTCATGCGTCAAAGGGGCTCTGTGTAATCGCCTTGTCTTTTTCCCT
>QHXC01000131.1:7668-9507 GCA_003222815.1 Acidobacteriota bacterium
CGATCAGACGGTGGTCGTGACGGAGGAGGCCCCTCTGGTCAACACGACGTCCGGTACGTTGGGAGGGCTCGTGGACGAGCGCAAAGTGGCCGAACTGCCACTCAACGGCCGCAACTTCATTGACCTGACGCTGCTGCAACCCGGGATCACCCAGCACAGGAACATAGGGGTAGCCGCCTCGACAGTGGGGCTCTGGTTCAGCAGCAACGGCGCTCCCTTGCGCTCCAACAACTATTTGTTGGACGGCGCGATTATGACGAACCTGACCAACGGCACTTCCGCTTCCCAGGATGGCAGTACGCTAGGGATCGAAGGAATCCGGGAGTACCGCGTGATCACCAACTCCTTCAGCGCCGAATATGGCATTACCATGGGAAGCCAAGTGACGATGGTCACCAAAGGAGGTACGAACACACTGCACGGGTCGCTGTTTGAATACTTCCGAAACAGCGCGCTCGATGCCCGCAACTTCTTCGATTATCGGACCGCCGCCAGCAACCGTCGCCTGCCCGCCTTTACGCGCAACCAGTTTGGGGCCTCTGTCGGAGGGCCGATCAAGAAGGACAAGACTTTTTTCTTTGGAGTGTATGAAGGATTACGGCAGCGCCTCGGAGTGACCACGGTTTCAAGTGTGATGGGGGCGGCTTGCCATGTAACGACCAACAACCCCTGCGTCGCCGGCGGAACTGTAGCTCCGCTGGTGCGGCCCCTACTGGATCTGTTTCCGCTCCCGAATCTTCCCGGTGACAAGTTCACGTTTCCCTTCACCCAGCCGACCAGAGACGACTATGGGCAGGGGCGCGTGGACCAGATTTTTTCTTCCGCCGATAGCTTGTTTGGCCGGTACACGATTAACGACACGGAGGAAACCGACCCGCTGAATTATCCGCAGTTCCGTACCATCCGCTTCAGCCGGAACGAGTACACGACGCTTTCGGAAAACCATATTTTTTCTCCTGCTCTGCTCGGCACGTTCCGCTTCTCGTTTAGCCGAACCCATCCGTCCAATCCTTCCCCGTCGGGGCTGATCGGTCCGCAGTACTCGTTTGTGCCGGGCGAAGAAATCGGAACCATGAATATCGGTACCGTGACGAGCATGGGGCCCAATGCTGCTCCGACTGATTTCTCACAGAAGATCCTCAGCGGAAGCGGCGATTTCTTCTACACCCGCGGGCAGCACTCGATCAAGTTCGGGACGCTCATCAACCACTACCGGCAGCACATCGTGAATAACAACAACGCGGTGGGGGCAGTTACCTTTGCAAACGTGAACAACTTTCTTCTCGGGCTGGCCTCGCAATATTCAGTGCTTACGCCGGGCTCGCTGCGGGTGCGCGCCTACCATTTCAACACGCTGGGTTTTTACGCACAGGATGATTTCCGCGTCCTGCCCAATCTCACGTTCAACCTCGGGTTGCGCTATGAGTTTCTCACCGTGCCGAATGAGGTGACGGGCCATGGGTCGGCTTTGCGGGACATCCAGCATGACGACAAAGGCACCCTGGGACCTCCCTTCCGGAACATGTCTTTGCTTAACTTCAGCCCCCGGTTCGGCTTTGCCTGGGATTTGACCGGAAATGGGAAAACGGCCGTCCGTGGCGGCTTTGCGGAACTGTATGACGTAGGCATTTTTGGCGTCTCTATGGCCATCGCCACGGTGGGCACGCCGCCTTTCTCATCGTTTAGTAACGTTGGAACGCCTTCGACGCTTACTCTTCCGCTCTCCTTCCCGCCGAACCTGCTGGGCAAGTCCTTGCGACTCGTAGACTACCAGATGCAACAGCCTCACATCCTGGACTACAACCTCACGGTGGAGCGCCAATTACCGTGGCAGACCGG
>QHXC01000132.1 GCA_003222815.1 Acidobacteriota bacterium
ATCAGATCGCGCGCAATGGTGTCTGCGCCTTTCAGCTCGCCTTCATATTCCAATTCGATTTTTCCGGTGATTGCCGGAAGCGCCGCGTAAACATCGGAAACTCGCGCAACGGCGTGATCCTCGCCGGCAAGAATGGCGCGGCGTTCGGCATTGCTGATCACGTTCTCCAGACACGAAATCGGCAACCGCTGGCTCACACCCGACCTCTTATCGACACGCTGATCCGAGCGGGCCTTGAAAGCGATGGCTTCAACGATCTCCTTGATGAAATCGGGGACGAGCACGCCCCGGCCGGAATTCCGTCGAATCCAGGCCTCCTGCTCGGTGATGGCGACTCCTTGATCGATGTTCGCGGGATAGTGCGTTTTGATCTCGGAACCGATTCGATCTTTCAGAGGAGTGACGATCTTTCCCCGCGCCGTATAGTCTTCCGGGTTCGCTGAGAAGACGAGCAGGACATCCAGAGGAAGACGCACGGGATAACCCTTAATCTGAACATCTCCCTCCTGCATGATGTTGAACAAGCCCACCTGGATCTTGCCTGCGAGATCCGGCAGCTCGTTAATCGCGAAGATCCCTCGATTGGCACGCGGGAGCAAACCGTAATGCACGCTCAGTTCGCTGCCGAGCGCATGGCCACCCTTCGCGGCCTTGATCGGATCAATGTCGCCGATGATATCCGCAATGGTCACGTCCGGAGTGGCCAGCTTCTCGACGTACCGGTCATCTCTCTTCCGATATTCGATCGGGGTACGGTCGCCCTTCTCCTGGATCAGATCGCGGCATCGCCGGCAGATCGGAGCAAACGGGTTGTCGTTGATTTCGCAGCCCGCAACCACCGGGATCACGTCATCCAGAAAATCGACCAGTCCACGGAGGATCCGGCTCTTGGCCTGACCTCGCAGTCCCAACAGAATCATGTTATGGCGCGAAAGAACGGCATTCGCGACCTGCGGAATGACGGTGTCTTCGTATCCGATGATCCCGGAAAACACCGGCTCGTTTGCCCGAAGCTTACGGATAAGATTCGACCGCATTTCGTCTTTGATCGTTCTGGTCCGATAGGACTCCCGGCCAAATTCGCTCGGTCGCAGTTCACCCAAAGTCAGAGGTAACATGTAAAAAAACTCCGTCAGCAGAAGTGCGTCATGATAAGTAAGACGCGCTAAAAAATAAGAAATTCGCGCAAAAATGCGCGGCGATCGCGCTTTCGATACCGCTCTTCATGTAGATGAAACCCAGAAGGATTCCTCCGAAAAAAGCGGCCGTAAAGCTGTATACGTTATGCACCATCGCGAAAAGCAACGACGACAGAACGACCGATAATGCCATCGGCAGCACCGATACCACACCGGGCCAGAGCGGAGCCAGGCGTGAATACAAGTGCCGGAAAGAGAAGAGGAAACACGATAGAATAAACAGCCGGTACACGATCTCCTCAGCCATCCCGCTATCGAGAGAGATGACAAAGGAATCATAGACACTGCTCATTTCCCGGATGCGAGGTGTGACGAACGGACTGTATCGATACGGAAAGAAGAAGAAGTAATTGATGAGACCGAGCACGAGTCCGGGAAGCACGCCGTAATTGAGAAGGTCCCGTAGCGTGAGGCTCCATTCCTCCGAACCGATAAATAGAGAACCCTTGAGTTGACTCTCGCGGGCAACGGCCAGTCCGAGGCCGCCAAACACGAGCACCACGACAAAGCGTGATATCATGATCGACGCCGGAGAAGCCACGGTGCTCCGTTCATTCAGAGCCGACAGGCCCGCGGCCGCAGCCGTAAGCAGCGCCAATACCATGGAGAAGCCCATGATCTTCTGGAGTCGCATGCAAACCATCATACCATGCGCTATCTCATACTGAGTGACATCCACGCCAACCTGGAAGCGCTTCAGGCCTGCATACGACGTGCGGAACAAGCCACTTACGACTCGGTCCTCTGCTGCGGAGACATCGTCGGATACGGACCGAACCCAGTAGAAGCCATCGATGTCATCCGGGACCTGAACGGGCCATGTATTCGCGGGAACCATGATCGCGTCGCGGCGGGCCTCGACGAGGCAGATCAATTCAACCCCCACGCCCGCCGGGCGGTTTACTGGACCCGCTCGGTGCTTACCGAATCCCACCGGGATTACTTGAGCCGCCTGCCCATCGGTCCGCTGAGCATCAACGCGCAAGCCCAACTCGTCCACGGTGCGATCACCGATGAAGACGACTACATGTTCACGGAAGCGGATGCCGACGAAAATTTTCTCCTGACCAGCAAGGCGATTACCTTTTTTGGACACAGCCATTTTCCTGTTGTATTTGTTTCTGATGGAAGCGGGCACTCGGTCGTCGCGACGGGTTACGAATTCGATGAGTTCATTGCAGTGAAATGCGAGGCCGGAAAGAAGCTATTCATTAATCCAGGATCCGTCGGACAGCCACGGGATGGCGATTTTCGGGCCAGCTTTGCCATCTGGGATCAGGACCAGGCGCGGATGGAATTCTATCGCGTGGAATACGATGTCGAGGCCACCCAGGCCAAAATGCGGGAGGTCCAGTTACCGCCATCTCTGATTGAACGGCTCGGATACGGAAGGTAAAAAAATCCGGATGGGAGCAAAACTCCCCTCCTCAGATGAGCTTGCTATGTCCCACATCTTTTGCCGGACACGGGGGGAAGCTGTGAAAAAATTGGAATCAAGCGCTATTCCCCTCCTTGCATCACTGCAAGGAGGGGTGGCCGAGCGATTCAGAAAATATCGCGAAGCATCCGCTTATCGCGAGGCCGGGGTGGTTTTCCGATGAGTCCAAAAGGAAAACCACCCCGGCTGCGTCTGCTTCGGTGGCTTCGCCAAATTTTCTTTGATGACGCAGCCACCCCTCCTTGCGGTGGTGCAAGGAGGGGAATAACGCCTTATCACAATTAATTCACACCTTCGGGGTGGTTGGTTCAAGCCACCGATTATCGGAAGTTGAACGAACCACCCCGGCCGCGCCTTCAAAGGAACGGGACCATTTACTTGATGGCGCGGCCACCCCTCCTTTGCCAAGGAGGGGACTTCGCCTTTCCCGCAGGTTGTCCCAGACGCCCGTGTCCAGCGGACGACTTGTGGGTAACGCTCAAACACTGGGAGAAGGTGGCGCGAAGCGCCGGGTGAGGGCGCAGGCGTCGCGCGAATCCTGAAACCCTTACCCTACTCTTTCCCAGAGGGAGAGAGCTTGATTTCAGTTCTATGTTGTTTTACGCCGCGCTTCTTTTTTCTTTCTTCTTCCCCACCACTGACGAACTATCGCTAGGCGGAGTGGTGTTCGATTTGAATGCCGCAGCGATGAGTGCCGTCCATGTCCTGCTCGAACACACCACGGATCGGCAACAGTGGACAGCGACAACATTTTCTGACGGCACATTCCGATTCGATCATCTCGCGCTTGGAACATATCGGGTGAAGGTGCAAAAGGAAGGCTACTTCGAAAATTCCATTGAAGTCCGGCTTGAAACCAGCAAAACGATCGAATTCACGCTGGCTCCAGTGGAAGCTCTCAAACAGGAGATTGAAGTCGTTGCTCGTCCGGAACCCATTAATCCCGATTCGGTTTCTTCCCAGGACACGGTCAATGAACAAGTCATTCAGAACATCCCATACACCGGCCGGCGCGATTTCCTCAACGCCCTGACGCTCATGCCTGGTGTCCTGCGCGACAGCAGCGGACAGCTTCACGTTCACGGTTCACGCGCAGATCAGGTCCGGTACGATCTCGACGGCGTCAATCTCACGGATACCTCGGGAATAGGTATTTCTTCCAGGATCCCAATTGATTCGATCGAAAGTGTAGACATCGATCTTGCCGGCTATTCTGCGGAATTCGGCAAAGGATCCGGTGGTATTGTCCGGGTCCACAGCCAATTTGTGGGTGACCAATATCGATTCAATATCACCGACTTTATTCCGGGTATCAATTTTCACGAAAGAACCATTTCTGACTTTTCGCCGCGCCTGTTGTTATCGGGACCAGTGATCCAGGGGAAGCTCTGGTTCATGTACTCTGGCAGTCTTCGATACGTTCGCACTTTCATTGACGATTTGCCCAAGCACGAGAATCTGCAGAATGAGACGGTCGCCGACCAGTTGTTGAAATTGCAGTGGAACCTCAAAGAGTCGCATGTCTTGACTGTTAATCTTCTTCACAATTCGGAATACTTGGGTAATACCGGCCTCAGTATTCTCCGGCCGCTGGAGACCACAACGAATACTCTCCGGCGCGGAAGAACCTTGTCCTTATCAGACAGACGTGTCGCCGGGGGCACACTGCTGGAAACGATTTTCCAGTGGACCCGCTCGCACCACAGCGACCTGGCCAAGGGGGACGCTCCACTCGAGGCTCGTCCGGATCGCTGGCGGGGAAACTTCTTCACCGATCGGGCCGGGAGTGGCGAGCGATTGCATGTGGCGCAAACGGTCGCTTGGGAACGATCAGCCGGCAGGCTCAAGCATCGCCTGAAGGCGGGCGGAGAGTTTGATCACATCATCTCGAATTTATGGATGGAAAGGCGTCCGTTTCTTCTGTTCAATGAAGCGGGCGATCTCAGGTCCAGCATCACTTTTCAGGGCTCCGATTCGGCGGATATCCGCAACCGCGAATACGGTATGTTTATGCTCGACCGGATTGTATTCAGTCCAAAGCTGCAGGTCGAGCTTGGCATGCGCTTTGATCGCGAAAGAGTCGCCGGTCGCAACAACTTCGGTCCACGCACGGCGTTTTCGTTTTTGCCGCTTGGAACAAATCATCTGAAATTGAGCGGCGGTGTCGGTCTTTTCTACGACAGCATCCCTCTGATGGACCTGCAATTGCCTCTCCTGCAGCACCGATACACGACGATCTATGAAGGAGGCGTCGCGTTAGCCGCCGCAGCGCC